>DATGCJ010000087.1:0-7202 GCA_035312025.1 Halanaerobiales bacterium
TTAAAGTTCGGTGAAGCCCAGGAAATTGTACAATATTTGCGTAGAAAATTCGATTTAATTTTTATAGATGCTGCCAAGGGGCAGTATCTAAATTTATTTAAAATAGCGGAAGAAAAGATAACCGATAACGGTGTTATAATTTGTGATAATGTATTGTACAAAGGTCTGGTCAGAGATAATCAAAGAGTTGATCATAAAATTAGGACGATGATTGTAAATATGAGAAAGTTTTTGATCTACTTGAAAAACAATAAGCGGTTTAAAACCGAAATTTTGGATATAGATGATGGAATTACTATCAGCAGCAGGAGGAATTGATAATGGATAAAGTTGAACTACTGGCCCCGGCCGGCAATCTAGAAAAGTTAAAAGTAGCAGCCCTTTACGGGGCAGATGCAGTATACTGTGGAGGTTTTAGTTATGGCTTAAGAGAAGGTGCTGATAATTTTAGTTATGAAGAGCTAAAAGAAGGTACTGAATTCTTACATGCAAGAGATAAACAGATCTATGTTACGGTTAATATGATCCCTCATAATGAGGATCTGGAAGGTCTACCAAAGTATTTACTCCAATTAGAAGAAATCGGAGTAGATGCCTTAATTATTTCCGACCCTGGGGTATTAAATATTATTAGGGAAGAAAATATAGAGATACCATTACATTTAAGTACCCAGGCTAATGCAGTTAATTATGCCAGTGTTAACTTCTGGCATGAGTTAGGTATGGATAGGATTATCTTAGCCCGGGAATTAAGTCAAGCTGAGATAAAAGAGATTAGAGATAATACGGAGATATCATTAGAGATGTTTATTCACGGGGCAATGTGTATTTCCTACTCTGGTCGATGTCTGTTAAGCAACTATTTTGTCAACAGAGATGCCAACCGTGGTCAATGCGCCCATTCCTGCCGCTGGAAATATTATCTGATGGAAGAAGAGAGACCGGGTGAATATTACCCTGTTTTTGAAGATAAAAATGGTACCCATATCATGAATTCTAAAGATTTATGTCTGATTGAATATATACCGGAAGTCATTGAAACAGGTGTTGATAGTTTGAAGATCGAGGGACGGATGAAAGGTATGCATTATGTTGCTAATGTGGTATCTACTTATAAGAAAGCAATTGATGTCTATTACGCGGATCCTGATAATTATGAATTCCAGGAAAAATGGTTAAAAGATTTAAGAAAGGTAAGTCACAGAGGTTATACAACCGGCTTTTTCCTACATCCTCCCACTGAGGAAGATCAAAATTATGAATCCTCTGCTTACAAAAGGACCTTTGATTTCATGGGGGTTGTGAGAGGTTATGATGCTGAAAAAAAGGAAGTATTAATAGAAGTTAGGCATAAGTTCTTTAAGGGAGATACCATAGAGATCTTAAAACACAACGGCCAAGTACAGACTGAAACTGTTGATTATATTATCAATGAAGAGGGAGAAAAAGTGGAAGATGCTCCTCATCCGAAAGAAATAATCAGGGTGCCAATTGAAAATGAATACGAAGAATTAGAAGTTGTTAGAAGAGAGGTAAGAGAGTAATGGAAAAAAATACACACCGGATTGTAGCACAAGTACCGCAAGAAGAGATTGTCTTTGTTGACATGATCTTTAAATCCTTTGAAGGTATTGCGATGCTTACGGTTAGTAAGGAAGAACCAGGTGAGATATACCTTGATGTTACTGATGGGACAGAGGACTTGGTGATTGAAATTTTAGAGGATTTGAATAATGAATTCCCTGTTCAAATTAAGAGCAAATAAAAAACCTCAGCCACGTTTTTTTTAAACTATGGCTGAGATTATAAATCTTTTTTTTATTCTTCAAATTCTATAAAAATACCTGAAGTAGTACCACTCAATTTGTGATTATTTAAATATACTTTTGTATCGATACTATAATTATTTTTTTCAATTTCAACATCTAGTGATTTACCTGATGGATCGAAAGTAAGGTTATCGATTATTATATTAGATAACTTTCGTGAAGTACCATCACTATTAAATATTTTAACATAATTATTGTCTAAGCCAATACCTTTATAACCACTCGGTGGTGTTGAGGTTGAACTTTTAATTGAAACATCGTTGGAAAATTTTATATTTTCACTAATATAGTTCGTAATAAATCTTAGTTCTCTTTGGTTTTCAGCCTTTTCTTTATTTTGAGTAAAATAATTAAATGCTGATACGAATAATGAAGAAGCAGATGTAATTACAATTCCAGCAATAACTATTACCACTAATAATTCTATTAAAGAAAAGCCTTTATTATTTTTTGATTTTTTAACAAAATTTTTCATAATATACAACTCCCTAAATTAATAACTAAGGTGTGGTAATATAATATTGCATAGTGACATCTTCTTTTGTATCAATATTAGGTTTACTATATTCAGTAGTGACTTCTTGCAATGCACCATTACTACTTATCTCATAATCATCACTTGTGTCATTAGGATCAGTAGAAACAATTATAGATAAATTACTATCTTTAATATTATTTTCATTTTTAATTGAATCAATAATTTTCTCTTTATTTACATAAGTGGCATTAGTTTTATCCCCAGCACTAAATATACTGCTAAAAATGTTGCCAAAAACAGGAAAGATTCCTACAGCAATTATTCCTAATAATAATAAAGTAACTAAAACTTCGACAAGTGTGAAGCCTTCATCATAAAATTTCATATTATCTCACTTCCTGATTTAAGAATTATCTTCTCCAGTCTGACACTTGATAGGATTTCACATAATCATCAAAGATATCTAAATTAGTTGGTTTTTTATGTTCAAATACTCCTTTAAAAGCTGGTTGAGATGTGTTTCTATATATTCTATCTACAATAACAGCACCTTTAAAGGAAGTTTTAGCACTATTCATATACATATTAGCATTGGGACCATATACATAGACAGCTTCACCTGTAGTATCAGGATTACCAACCAAAGTCATTTCCGCTCCGCTTTTTAAAAAAATATTAAACTGTTTCGTATCTACATTAGGTGTTTGAAAAGTAATGTCTTTATTTACAAAGATATTTAATACAGCGTCACTTACATTTTCTCCATCGTCATTATCTACAAAATTCATTGAAGCTTTAAAAGTCATACTATCAACAACAATATTAATTTCATTATTATTTTTATCATCTGAAAAATCAATAGTTAATTCTCCATTATTATATTTAATTTTTTTAAATGTACCGCTTTCAGAAATAGTATCATTTTTTATTTTACCATTCTTTGGTGAAGGGAAGGTAGGTTCCGTAAATTTCTTATCGGAGTATTCAATGATATTTTCATCTTTTAAGAAATCATTGGGATCTTTAACTGTTCCATTTGATTCAACCGAACTTGAGCCATCGGTTAGTACATCTAGTAAATCAAGTGCGCTTAAGTCTATATTTTGTTTAGCAAAAATAGCGTTTTGGAATAATTTTAATTTACTAACTGAAACTTTGATTGTTTCAGTTACTCCCTGTACTTCTGCAGTAGAGGTGATATTATAATTTCCTTCAGCGTCTTTACTTAAAGATATAGTACTTATAACTTCATTATTGGTGTCGTTTTCAATAGTAAATTCTTCCCCTACCAAATTACTGTCTGCATAAGTACGAATAGAACTTTCTTTTTCTAGTTTGTTTGCCATAATTTCAGCTCCAGAACGGGCTAAAAAATATGCTTTGATTTCATTTTTGTTTCTCTCTGCTTCACTGTATTCATTTATTGATATATTTATTAATACTGTTGCCATAGTAATCACAACTAAAATTAGAATTAAACCAAACACCATTGCAAAACCGTCATCTTTTTTAATTTTTTCAATAAATTTCATATTAATCAGTCCTTTACTAAAAGGATATAAAGATTATTTAATTTTTTAAATATTTTTATACTTATTGTAATAATATGACATATTAACGCAACTGTCAATATAGTATTTAACAATTATCTATATAGCAGCAGTAATTAAAAAATTGTATATATCTATAATATTTGACAAGTAGTACTTAATTAGTTATGATTACTTTATGAAACAAGTTGTAAATTTCGGGGGCTGTTATCTTGAAGAAATTATATCCAGATATCTACTATGAAAGTATATTTGACATTGATATTCAAGACTTCAAAGATCAGGATATTAAGGGTATAATTGTCGATATAGATAATACAATTGTCCCTTGGAATGACAAAGAATTAAGTGATGAAGTATTTAACTGGTTTAAAAAACTAATTAAAGAAGGTTATAAATTATGCCTTATATCTAACGGAATGAGCAAAAGAGTTGAGTACTTCAGCAATCAATTGGACATCCCGGCCATTGGAACAGCTGTGAAGCCCAGAAAAAAAGCATTTAGAAAAGCTTTAAATATTCTTGATGTTAAGAAAAATAAGATTGCAGTAATTGGGGATCAAATATTTACTGATGTTCTGGGCGGCAACAGGATGGGTTTTACCACTATTTTAGTGGATCCCTTAAATGAAAATGAATTTATAACAACAAAAATCATGCGTTTCTTGGAACGACTTGTTATAAAAAGAGGGATGTACCATGATTGATTATTGGAGGGATAATTATGATTTACAGAAGTTTGAAGAAGATGCTGACGATAGTTGTAATAGCATTGTTTATATTAGTGAGTTATGTGAGTGTACTGAAAGCGGAAGACTTTAATGAGTTGGGAAATAGAGTTCTACAGTATGGTGATGAAGGTTCAGATGTTGCAATTTTACAGCAGAGATTAAGTCATTTAGAATTCTATAAAGGTAAGATAGATGGTATTTACGGTAAAAAGACAGAGGAGGCCGTGCAACGGCTCCAAAAAGCTTATGGACTAACCGTAGACGGAATTGCGGGTAAGTCCACTTATAAATATCTTCCTAACAATAATATCTACCATAGAATGGATATTACAAGGGATCAGATCATACTCTTAGCGAGAGTTATCCACGGGGAGGCCCGCGGAGAGAGTTTTGCCGGCAAAGTTGCCGTGGGAGCTGTTATCTTAAACAGAGTTGACGATAAAAATTTCCCAAGTTCAATTAGGGAGGTAATTTTACAGAGAGGTCAGTTCAGCAGTCTCATAGATGGACAGGCCAACCTATTTCCAGACCAAAAATCAATAAATGCTGCTCGAGCAGCTCTGGTTGGTTATGATCCTACCCATGAGTCACTATATTTTTACAATCCAGATGTTGCGACCAATATAAGCTGGATATCAAAAAGACCGATAACATTAAAAATTGGAGATCATGTATTTGCAAGATAGATATATAAAAAAAGTAGCACCCTGTTTTTGATACCAGGTGCTACTTTTTTGTATTTCATTCTTTTGCTTTTTCTTCCATTTTTTCCATACAGCTTTGGCAAATTGTTCTACCCTTATATTCGAAAGTGTTATCAGCACTTCCACAGAATATACAAGCGGGCTCATATTTTTTTAGAATAATCTTGTCATCTTCAACAAAGATTTCCATGGGATCTTTTTTATTAATATTCATAGTTTTACGGAGTTCAATCGGGATCACCATTCTACCAAGGTCATCTATCTTTCTAACAATACCAGTAGACTTCAAATTCCCACCTCCTTAATTAGAAAACAGTATTTTATTTTTATATTGTGTAATAATTATACTATTTATTACATATAAAGTCAATAGTTTACATTTTATTAGTATTCATGATATTATTATAATAGAATCTTTAAAATGTTTGCCTTGTTGTAATTTTCCAAAGGAGGAAGCCCCTTATGAGCGAAAAAAATAATTTTGAAAAATTTAAGAAGATTTTAATAGAGAATAATTATAGATTGACCAAACAAAGAAAAGAATTATTAAAAGTTTTTTTAAAATATAAAGAAAAGCACTTTAATGCTGAGCAACTTTTAGATATACTTAAAAATAGAGATGAAAGTATTGGTTTAGCGACTGTCTATAGGAACCTGGAATTATTTCACCGTCTTGGTATTTTAAAAAAGCTTGATTTTAATGATGAGTTTAAATATTATGAGTTGAATTTGATTGAAAAGCACCATCATCATTTAATCTGTATAAATTGTGATCGAATCATCGAATTCAATGATGAAGCACTCAGTGATTTTGAACAGCAGTTAGAAGAAGAATATGATTTTGAAATCAAGGATCACATTATTAAATTTTATGGTGTTTGTAAAAAATGCTCAGAGGAGGGTGAATAGTTAATGGCAGAGGATCAAGAGAAGATGATTATCTGTCCTCTCTGCGGACATAATTTTACCAAGGGAGAATCACAAAAAGGTTGTGAAGGCTGTCCCCTTCATAAAAACAACTGTGGATTAATTCGCTGTCCGAACTGTGGATATGAATTTCCGGAAGTAGATGATCTATCATTAATGGATAGAATAAGGAAGTTCTTTAAAATAAATTATGATAAGGACGATAAAGGAGGCCAATAGATATGGAAGAACTGCAGAGCTGTCTAAAAGACTTGACAGTTTTTTCAAAACTAAAACCAGATGAACTCGAACTAGTTTGTCAGAGTTCTTATGAAAAACATTACCAAAAAGGAGAAATCATATTTTTTGAAAATGATGAGTACGGTGGTTTATATTTACTTGTTTCAGGTAGGGTAAAGCTTTCCATGCTTTCCCCGGAAGGCAAAGAGAAGGTGTTAAATATCCTGCAGGAAGGCGATATCATGGGTGAGATCTCGTTTTTTGATTTAGACCCTCATCCAATTACTGCTGAGGCAATGGAAAAGGCCAGGATAGTAATTATTCCGCGTGAAAAACTGGAAGAAATAATTACAGATAAACCCGGTTTAGCCTTGAAGATAATTGAATCACTGGCCAAAAAGACCAGACTGCTTACCAGTCAGGTAAGAGAATTGGTCTTTCATGATGCAGCCGGCCGCATGGCGAGTTTATTAAGAAGGTTTGCTGATGACTTTGGGGTTGAAATTAACGGTGGTAAGATGATAGATTTAATTTTAACTCATAAAGAGATAGCGAACTTAATCGGTTCATCCCGGGTGACTGTAACAAAGATTATGAATAAATTTATAGATGAAGGTATAATTAAGATGTATAAGAGAAAGATCGTTATTATTGATGAAGAGAAGTTAGGAAAGAAGTTACATACATCAATCTAATCAGGGACTGATCTAGTTGTCTAATAAAGATAATAAATACAAGATGCTCAAAGCAGATTTATCATTAAT
>DATGCJ010000088.1:0-2206 GCA_035312025.1 Halanaerobiales bacterium
AGAAACTCCAATTATTGGAAAAGAGACCCACAGGGTAAACCTCTTCCCTATATAATCAGATGGGTAAGAGTAATCTCTGAAAGTCAAGAAACCCAAGCTTTAATGTTTGAAAAAGGTCAAACTCATGCCCTTGGTGTTAGAGGTATTGACTTTGATCGCTTTAAAGAAAGCGCAGATGAAGGTAACTACCATATGGTTAATGGTGGACCAACCTTTGGATCAAACTTCTTAATATTTAATATGAACCCACGTAATCCAAAATTAGAAGAACAACCCTGGAAGTATGAATGGTTCACAAATCTACATTTCAGAAGAGCTGTTGCTTATTCTATGGATAAAGATACTATGATCGATCAAGCTCTAGCTGGTTATGGTTCTAAGCAATGGAGTCCAATCAGTGAGCCGAACAAAGTATATTTAAATGAAGAAGTTAAAAAATATCCATACAGTTTAGAAAAAGCTAGAGAAGAACTTGAAGCTGGTGGATTTTCATGGGACGATAATGGTAATTTAGTTGATAAAGATGGTAGGCGTGTAGAATTTAATATGGTTACAAATGCTGGTAATACTCAAAGAGAAGCTATTTTGAATATTGTTGCGACCGAGTTAAGAGAATTGGGTATGAAGATCAATTCTACCCCTATCGAATTCAATAAATTAGTTAATCAATTAATGACCGAGTGGAACTTTGATACTATAATAATCGGTCTAACCGGTGGAGTAGAACCACATAGTGGGGCAAATGTATGGCCATCCCACGGACACTTACACATGTGGAATCCACAGCAGGAAGAACCTGCTACCGAATGGGAAGCTCGTATTGACGAACTGTTTGAAAAAGGTGCTAGTGCCACTAAGGTGGAAGAAAGAGTTAAGTATTATGATGAGTTCCAGGAAATTATTGCAGAAAGAGTTCCTGTTATCTTCACCGTTACTCCTAATGCTCTTTATGCTGTAAGAAATACACTTAAGAATACAGAACCGACTGCTTATGGAGAAATGTGGTGGAATATTTCTGAGCAGTACATTACTGATTAATAAGGACTAACAATTTAAATTAAAATAGAGAGAAAGGGGATATCCCCTTTCTCTCTTCAAGTTAATATATTTTTTTATTTTTATTTTATTGAAAGGAGTACCCAATTAATGCGCACATATATTTTAAGAAGACTCTTACAGGCTATACCTTTACTTCTGGCAATATCCCTGCTCTCCTTTTTCATAATGCAGTTGTCTCCCGGTAGTTATTTAGATACTATGAAACTAAATCCTGATGTATCGGAAGAACTCATTGAAAATATGAAAAGACAGTATGGTCTAGATAAAAGTGTACCGGAACAGTATTTTTACTGGTTGTGGCAGATCTTGCAGGGTAATTTTGGAGAATCATTTACTTATCAAGTCCCTGTTACCCATGTTATTAAAACGCGGGTAGTAAATACAATGATTCTATCCGTGGCGGCAATGTTTATTGCCTGGGGGTTTTCAATTCCCATTGGAATTTATTCGGCCACCCATAAATATACAGTCGGAGATAATATATTTACAAGCCTTGCTTTTGTGGGATTATCGATTCCCAATTTCTTTTTTGCACTTTTACTTTTATTTTTAATAGTTAAATTTAACGTTCCTTTGCCCATAAACGGGATGACAAGTATTATGCATGATTTTATGTCACCTATGGGTAAAATTATAGATATATTAAAACATTTGCTGGTCCCAGCTGTTGTACTGGGTACTGCCAGTATGGCAACTTTAACCCGTATAATGAGGGGTCAGATGATCGAAGCAATGAGGTCAGATTATATACGTACAGCTAAGGCGAAAGGTTTAAAAAATAGAAAAGTTGTCTATAAACATGCCTTCCGAAATGCGATTAATCCAATGATTACAATTTTCGGTTTTCAAATTAGTATGCTTCTCAGTGGGGCAGCCTTAACAGAAACGGTCACTGGATGGCCGGGCCTGGGTAAAATGATGCTAACTGCTGTCCGCTCAAAGGACCTCTATCTTGCAATGGCAGGTCTTATGATCGGAAGTGTCTTACTTATCATTGGTAATTTAATCGCAGATGTCTTATTGGCAGTCAGTGATCCACGCATAAGATATAGTTAAGGAGGGTGGAAATGGATAAAATAAATCAAAAACCCAGAAATTTAAAATCAGGCAATAATAATGAATATGAATTTTGGAATGAAACCTGGAA
>DATGCJ010000089.1:0-7563 GCA_035312025.1 Halanaerobiales bacterium
AACTAGGAGTAATAGAGGCAGGTAACTTTCAGGGTTTGCACGACACATTAGATAAGTACTTAGATTTGGTAAGTATAATAACAAAGGTCCCGCGTATAGAGCTAAACAGAATGGGGAGTAGTGGTTTCGGGACCGGCGGTGTTCCGACAGGAATTGCCTTGAGGACAATATACCAGTCATTTATAGGGAAGACTAATGAAAAATCAAACTTAATAAAATCAGGCCTGGAGAACACAGCAAAAAAATTATTTAAGATGGCTGAAGTAGATAATATAGATACAAAGTTTGAATATCAAGAGTTCAAAACGAAGATACATATAAGATCAGGACTTCCTTCTGATGATAAAGAAAAAATGGAAGTTCAGGAAAAAGAGATCAACAATAAAATAAAATCAAGAGAAACAGTAATGCAGGAGAGGGGAATAGAAGATGTACAAAAAGAAAAAGAACTGATAAAAAATGAATTAAGTGAGGATGATATATACAGCGACAGAATAGCACAAGAACTATCGATAGAAGAAGATATATAATGATATATAAAAAGGCAGAAATTATCCAAAAAGAATACAGGAAACAGTATCTAAAGAAAATAACTGAATTCGAAACAAATTATGACAAAATACTGTATAAATACTTAGATAGAATCAGGAAAACTTTCTTTGATAACTCAAATGGGAGTGGTCAGATAAAGCAGAGATCAAAAAATAAAGTAAAACTTAGTTTGAAAGTTTTAAACAACTGGCTGGAAATAGAAACAGAAAATATATTAGATGGCTGTATATCAAAAACTTTAAAGATAGCAGTATTAGGCCAGCTTAAAACATTACAATATGTATTAAAGTATATAAATAAAACAGATAACATATCAAAATATCGCAGTAACTTACAGGTTATCAAAAATGAATATAGCAGTGAAAAAATAAAGAAAATTAAGAATTATATCTGGAAACGGGAGTGGGAAGATAATCTAAATATAGATGACAGGTTGAGAAACCTTAATAAGAAACACAATAAAGAAATAGACGCTGTAATTAATTCTGATCATAAAACTGTATCAGCATATAATGAAATTAAAAATACAACCACAAATCCGGCTAAGCAAACCTATAAATATAATATTTCAAGGCTGGCCTTAACAGAAACTAACAGCGGATATAGGTATGTTCAAAAAGAGATAGGCGAAAAATCGAATCTTGTAGAGGGGATAAAGTGGAATTTATCGGCCAGCCACCCTAAATATGATTATTTAGAGATATGTGAAAGATATGCCCTAAAAGATCATTCGGGTTTAGGTACAGGAGTGTATAGGCCGCAAAATCTTCCCATATTACCGCATCCAAATTGTTTATGTTATCTAACATATTTTTACAAAAACAATATAATTATTACACATTTATAACATATTTGGCTGTTAAACTAAAAATACAAAAATAAAAGATGGTTGATAAAGACTGCTTTCACTCCCAGATGAAAGTAAAAACAGTTAATATAATTCTATTTCCCCCTTACCCCGAGTGATCGGGGTTTTTCTCTGCCAGCAGAATATAATGTGAAACAGGAAAGTGTCCGCAAGGACACTTTTATTGTTTTTTCTTTTTTTCTTTTTCTTTTTTAATTTTTTCCAAAAAGGAGAGTGCAAATGTGGACAAGGTATTGGAAATCTTAAAAAATAATGATATAGAAGTAACTGAAGAAATAAAAGAGAGCTTAAATAATTTGGCTGAAGAGGGTAATGAAACAAAAACCCCTTTAGATCAAACAGAAGTAAATAAAATTGTCAAAGACCAGTTAGACCAGGAGAGATCTGCACACGAAAGTGAGATAGAAAAATTAAAAACAGAGATGAAAGACTTAGTAGATCCCGAGAAAGTCGAGGAGTATGAAAGTAAGATTAAAGGCCTAGAAGAGTCAAAGGACAGATTAAAGAGCGGACTGATCAAGGATTACGAATTGAAGATGGCTGCTTTAAAAGAGGGAGTCGAGGATATCGAATACTTTGAATACTTAGTTGAAAAAAATCAGGTTAAGGACAAGCTGCGGTTAAATGATGACAATATTCTTAATGTTACCGATCAGGACGGCAATTTTTTAACCGAAGGTGGTAAAAAGGTCGGTGTGGAAATGATAATTTCTGAGATGAAAGAAGAAAAACCAGATCTTTTTACCGGTGGAGGTAAAAAAAACACATCCGGTCCGACCAATCCAGACAGCAGTGTTGACCTTGATGAATATAGGAGAGAAAACACAAAGAAGATAGCAGAAGAGATGGGATATGCAAAATAATAGGGAGTGGTACTTTTGACTTTAAAACCGAGAGAGTCAGAAAAAACTGAATTTATACAGATATTAAAAAGTAAGCATGCGAGATATATCGATGGAATGGTAGTTGTAGATAAAGATTCTGCAGTTGATGAATATATACCACCTGGTGCAGCCCTGGGTCAGATTACCTCAAGCGGTAAGTATGGACCTGTTACAAGGGATAAAGTTGATACAGGAGGAGCTGATACTACCGATAATTTAATACCGTTAAAAAACTTAGATAATAATAAGTGGTCTAACTGGCAGGTTGGTGATGAGGTAATCTGTGACCCGGGCGAAACAAACGAAGAGACAGCTGTGATAACATCTATAGACTGCGAAATTGGAGAACTAACAGTCGACGGTATTACGGTCGAACACGCAGAAGATGTAATCGTACAGAAAAATGACGGTAGTTCCAAAGCTGAAATAGTATGTTTAGAATTAATCGATGTAAGTCTAGAAGATGCTGTGATAGGAGGTCTATTACATGGGGCGGTATTTTCAGATAGAATGCCTAACTATGACAGTATCGTGGCAGAAGACCTACCGCAAATCAACTTTGAGTAAAGGAGTAGTGGCTAATGAATAAAAATCAGCTGATAGAAATAATTGAAGACAGGCTAGGTATCGATTACCTGGGCTTTATAGAAGAAATAGGAGAGCCGGAGAAATTCATCGGTAATAAATACCTGCCGGCAAAAAATGAACATGATTATGACTGGGTTTATCACATATTTGACAATACAGTTGCAATGGCCAAGATGATGGCCAGGGGAGATGCAGAAACTCCGATCGTCGGCGGACCGGCTGTTAAAAAGGTTGCAGGTTCAGTCGCTCCCTTCGGACAGAAGTTTGAAGTCAATAAGTCGATATTAAATAAGATTTTCAATCCGAGAAATGATAATGAATTAAAGTCTAACTTAAGGAGAATACTGGATCAATCCGCAAGGAATGTAAGGTCTGCCCAGGCGAGGAGAGAGTGGCTGAGGTTTCAGGTGTTAGCCAAGGGGTCAATAACCTTACAGGATAGAAATGAAAATAACGTAATTTCTGTCGACTTCGGGTTACCCGGCAACCATAAAATAGATTCTTCAGCCCTGGAAGGAGATGCCTGGGATGGAAGCTCTCCAAAACCGTTGAGTGACTTGATCAATGCCTGTGATATATATTATGAAACAAACGATGAAATGCCGGGTGAAATATTGTTAAGAAAAGCACAGGCCAAACAGATCACGGGTTCAGCCGAAGTAGCAGGAGAGTTTTCTGAAAATGCTACCAGGATATCATTAGGAGAAGTAAATGATTATCTCGCTGAATTAGGGTATCCGCCGATCAAAGTCCACGATGTTAAGGTCAATACTGAAGGGCCTAACGGCAGACCGACCAACAGCGAGTACCTGATACCTGATAATAGGGTTGTCCTTGTCAAAAAAGCGGGAGGCCAGGAGATAAAAGATACCGGAAGGTTAGTTATGGGGCCGGTTTCTGAGAATAACTTTAAACCCGGTATATTTACGACAATGTATGAAGAATTAGACCCGATGAGGTACTGGCACTTTATGAAAGCAGAAATGTGGCCTGCGGTGTATAACCCCGAATATATTCTTTTCATGGATGTACAGGCTTAATAATGGGAGTGGTAAAATTATATGATGCTGGTAAAAGCAGACTGGAAAGTAGGTTACCCTACCGGTAAAGAGAGAGTAATATACAGCCCGGCAGATAAATTTAAGTGTGACGAAGATTGGGGTAAAAAGAAAGCGGCTGCCGGTAAGATTACCGTTATCAAAGAAGAAATAATAAACAAAGAGATGTCGGTAAAACAGCTTAAAGATAAAGCTAAAAAACTTTCAATTAGCGGTTACTCCTCGATGAAAAAGAAAGAATTAATTGAACACATAAAGGGACATACTGATGGATAAAGTTCAAAAACTCAGGCATTTAGTATGGGATATAGGTAAAAACGTATTTACCGATGATGAACTACTGAAAGAATTTCTTGAAGACTGCAGTGGTAATGTCTATAATGCTGCAGCGCTTGTGCTTGATGTGGTAAGGGCTGATCCCGAGAGGATCACAGAATATAGGCGCGGTGGGGTGAGTGTTTCCAAGCAGAACTTAGATAAAGCAGTCAGCAAGTATGAAGAGATCGGTGGAAGTCTAATTATGACAGTAAAAGAAAAGAGGGTTTTCGAGTGAGGATACCCCGCGATAAAAGTTTTGTTGAGGTGGAAATAGAGAGATATACAGGCGGCAGCACAGATCTTACTTCCGGCCAATGGCAGGATGCTGAATTAGTACTTGTAGCTGATGCGGAGATTGATATCCAGCCGAAAACTGGTAGTGAAACGGACAGTTTTAGTGGTTCATCTTACAATAAAAGGCTGGCCGGATTTATAGGAATCGATGATATAACTTTCAGTACAGGATTTTCAATGATAATGCAGGGAGACCTTGTTGATCAAAAATATAAGGTGGTTGATATAAAAGATTGGCTGACACATTACGAACTGCAGTTAGAACAACTGTGATTAAGTAGGTGTAAACTTGAATATAAATATTATTTTAAATCCGGCTGTTTTGAGGATAGCCGGCGATGAACAGCTGGAAGGTATATTGGGAGAAGTTAGTGTAGTTAAGGGATCTAAAAAGCACAACAAGATGGAAAACCCATGTTTTACAGTAGAAAATAGATATTTAGAGGTAGACCCCGGTGATGATAAATACCAGGGGTCTTTTTTAATTACATTTTACGCTGATGATTATAAAACAGGCAATGCAGATATAGAGCTTTTGGGACAGGTAGTAGATATGATAAAAGAAATCTTTAACTACAATCCTTTTAATTTAAATAATTACAAAAACTATTATTTGGAAGTCAGCAATATTAGTAAGGCAGAGTACAATAATAACTTTCCAAACCAGCACTACATGGTAATAGAAGTAGAATACAAGGTAGTAAAGACAGGGTAGGAGTGTAAAGATGGCAGGAAATCTGACAAATTACTGTGAGGAGTTAGCACTTGACCTCCTTTTTAGAAATACAGGAATTTCACCACCAGATACTTATTTGGGCCTCTCAACATCAGAAATATTAGAAGAGACTTTATTAGACGACATAGTAGAAGAAAGCGATGCAAATTACGAAAGAAAAGAGCTGCTTTTTACTTCACCATCACAAAGTAATGAAACTGCAGTAGTTAAAAACAGCAACAAGATAGTATTCGGACCCTGGAGCGCAGATGCGTTAAATCCTATAACATATGCTTACATCTGTGACGTACAGATAGGAATTGAGGGTAATATTTTGGCTTACTTTAATCTTCCGAACACACGGCAGCCTGCAGCTGGGGAATCGCTGACAATATTGGTAGATGACTGCACTTTGAAGATAGGATAGGGAGCTTAGATGGTTATAAAATGGGAATCTGTAGATGGAAAAATAATAGAATTTACAAATAAAAATAAATATATCTTAGAAAAGAAAACTGGGTTTAGTTACCCACCCAATGATTTAAAATTGGTGAAATCTCCTTATCAAATTGGCAGCACATTAATTGGGCAGGTGATAGAACCGAGGGTTATCGAAATAGAATTTACAATAATAACAGAAGACAAAGAACTATTATTACAGCGAAAAAGAGAAGTAATTAATGCTTTTAACCCGCTCAAGGGAAAGGGCAAATTGACATATGATGATCAAGATAATACTTATCAGATTAAGGCAGTATCCGAGCAATCACCAAAGTTTCTTAAAAACAGGAGAACTTATCAAGACATATATTTAAAATTACATGCCCCTGATCCCCGCTGGTATAATCCAGATGAATTCACAGCTGTATTAACTCAGAACACCGAGATAGTAAACAACGGAGATACTCAAACACCTTGTATATTCAAATTAAATGGACCGATGAGTAACCCTATGATCATAAATAAGACAACAGGGCAAAAGATTAGTATAAATCATACAACCAGTAGTGGAGAAAAGGTGGTTATCAACACTAAATTTGGAAGTAAAAGTATTGTCCTTTATGACAGTCTCGAAAGAAAAAGAAAAGCCTTCTCTCTACTGTCTTTTGATTCTCAACTTTTTGGGCTTGTAAGGGGCAGTAATATTATATATTTTAGAGCATCCAATATGAACGAAGAAAGTAATGGAATAATAAATTACAAGGAAAGATACCTCAGAATATAAATAAATTAGGAGTGAGAAAATGGCTGGCAGTTTAACAAATGCTGGAGAAACCCTGGCATTAAATAAAGTATTTAGAGATAATGATGATATTTATGTGGGGTTAGCTACTTCTACAATTAATGAAGCTGATGATTTAGCAACCATAATAGAAGAAGATGATGCAAATTACATAAGAAAATTAATTACTTTTACATCTCCAGTTGATGATGGTACAGGAAGCTTTAAAATAGAGAATGATGTCCTGGTAGAATTTCCGGTTTTCAGTGATGATGCTGATAATAACATAACTTATGCCTTTATTACCAAGGAGTTTACAGCTACTTCTGGAGACATAATAGCCTTTGCAGATTTGGGTCAGGGCAAGCAGCCGGGAGCTGGTGGAAAACTTTATATACCTGCAGGTGGGTTAGAGATAACATTAGACTAAAAGGAGATTTATAATATGGCTTTAGGAGATATTATATTAGAATATACAATGGGGACAAGTAGAATTGAGAACCTTGAACTTTTTGATAACGGGAAAAAATTAGCAATGAGTGATTATAATGATGATGTAATTATATGGGATTTAGAAAAAGATGAAATAATAACAAGAGTATCAAATACTCATGATTTATATGATTTTAAAGTATCTAATGATGGAAGTATGGTAGTATCGAATAATGGTGGTGATATTAAAGTTTGGGATATAGAAACTGGAAATATCATTACAACCTTTACAAGCCACAGCCATGAAGTAAGGCAATTAACTATCTCCAATGATGATACCCGGGTCATATCTGCCTGCAATAACGAAGTATATGTATGGGAGATTGCAACAAATAATATACTAACTACCTTTACAGATTATGAAGTAGCGATCTATGCTTTAGACATATCACCGGACGGAACCAAAATAGCATCAGGTGGATATAATAACAAGATAAAGATTTGGAATATTAATACAGGAAATATTGCTCATACAATTGATGACCCACAGGACGATATTAACTCTCTGCATTTCCACCCAGATGGTGATAAAATAATAGCCTGCATTGAAAATCATAAAATAAAAATTTATG
>DATGCJ010000090.1:0-8739 GCA_035312025.1 Halanaerobiales bacterium
GGTTCTCGCGATTACTTTGATGGTTCCATCGACAATGCAGGTAGCTACGGCTACTATTGGTTTTCGTCGGTAGATGATACGGATGTAAGGTTTTTGTACTTCAATAGCAGTGATGTCCTTTTCTTCCCCGGCCTTCGAGCCTCCGGTCTCTCTGTTCGTTGCCTCAGGGATTCGGGTTATTCTTCCTCTCCTACCTCCCTCAATACTGACTATATTAAAATAAAGACAAACCCTCAGGCTTTTGATCTTACTAATCTTGATTTAACTAATGTTACTTTTGAACATATAACACCTTTTTCCTGTGGTGATGATATAACCTTTACCTATAATGGCACAGAAGTTACTTATGGCACGGTAGCCACTTCCGGTGAATGCTGGATGGATAGAAATCTAGGTGCCTCTCAAGTAGCAACAGCCTATAATGACAGCGATTCCTATGGAGATCTAGTCCAATGGGGACGTCCTGATGATGGACACCAAGAAAGGACTAGTGCTACAACCTCTGTTTTAGCTGATTCCGACCACCCTGGCCATAGTAATTTTATTACAAATGGATCTTCCCCTTATGATTGGAGAGATCCCCAAAACGATAATATGTGGAATACGGACGGATCGGGTTCAAACAATGGTGAAACTTGCCCTGAAGGCTGGCGGGTACCAAGTGAAAGTGAATGGAGTTCAGTTAGTTCAAACTGGTCAAATAGAAGCGATGCCTTTAACTCTGCTTTAAAACTTCCTTCTGCTGGTACTCGCACTTGCCTTAGTGCTTCCCTCGGCAATGTAGGTAGCGACGGCAACTATTGGTCTTCGTCGGTAGATGGTACGGGTGCAAGGTACTTGTTCTTCTATAGTAGTGATGTCTATTTCCACAGCACCAACCGAGCCAACGGTCTTTCCGTTCGTTGCCTCAGGGATTCTGATTAGATTTTTGGCTTTTGGATTTGGCCTAAAATACAAGTTTCAAGCATTTTAAAACAAAAAAAGAATAAATTAAAGCAAAAGGACGACCCGGCCGTCCTAAGAATAATGGATGATTTTAAAAAGAAAGTAATAAAAAATAGTAATAAAATAAAAAAATGCTTTTTAGACACTCTATTTCCTCCAAGGTGTGTAGGATGCAATAGAGAGGGGAGTTACATTTGTGAGAATTGTGAATTTTTTGTTTCGGAGAATTCTTTGGTTTGCCCCGAGTGTGGAGAGATGAGTTTTACCGGAAAAAAATAAAATAATAAGAATATTCCCAGAATAACAAGGTTATTTAAAGGCTTGACTCCCAGAATAACAAGGTTATAATAGGAATAAAGTAATTGTTTTAATTAATTATTATTTTCTATAAAATAATAATTTAATGGGAATAAAGTAAACAAAAAGTATTTTTTATGGATTTTATTAAGCGAAAACTATATAAAGATTTAAAGAAACATTTGTCTAAAAAAGAAATTACTCTTCTTGTGGGAGCGAGACAAGTAGGCAAAACAACTCTTCTTTTAAAACTAAAAGATGAGTTGGAAAAAGAAAATACTTTATATATAAGCTTAGATGAAGATAAAGAATTCTTCACAGATCAAAAGAAGTTTTTAAATTATCTTAATTTAGAATTGGGAAATTCGGGTTATGTTTTTATTGATGAAATTCAAAGAAAAGAAAATGCAGGGCTTTTTTTAAAAGGAATTTATGATTATGTTCAAAGGAAAGAAAGTTTAAATTACAAGTTTATTGTTTCCGGATCTGGAAGCTTAGAGTTAAAAGAAAAAGTGCATGAATCCTTAGCAGGAAGAAAGAGAATGTTTGAGCTTGGATCGGTTTCATTTAAAGAATTTGTTAATTATAGAACGAATTATAAATATGAAAATAAATTGAAGGATTATTTTGAAATTAAAACCGAGGAGGCTTTTAATTTCTTTAAGGAATATTTTAATTTTGGAGGATATCCGAGAGTAGTTACAAGTAGCAAGATGAAAGAAAAAAGAGAAATAATGAAAGAAATTATTGAAAGCTATCTTGAAAAGGATATTAAAAATATTTTAAATTTAAGAAAAGAAGATGTTTTTAGAAAGTTAATTAGAATACTCTCTTCTCAAGTCGGTAGTCTTTTAAATTATAATAGACTAGCTTCAGAAGTTGGAGTAGATGTTAAAACCTTGAAGAGGTATCTTTATTATGGAGAGAAAACGTTTGTTTTAAAACTTCTTTCGCCTTTTTATAAAAATAAGAGAAAGGAGATTGTAAAATCTCCCGTAGTTTATTTTAAAGATGTCGGCTTCAGGAATTATTTGTTTGGATCATTCGGAGTTGAGAGGGAAGATAATAAGGGATTAATCTTTGAAAATTTTGTATACACTCTTTTATTTCATGAATTACAATTTTCAGATGCAGAAATTCTTTTTTGGCGGACCCAAACGGGAGCGGAGGTAGATTTTATTGTAAAAAGAGGACAGAAAAAGATTCCTATCGAGGTAAAATACTCCGAGCTTTCTCAACCTCAAATAGGAAAGTCTCTTCACAGTTTTATTAAAAAGTATAATCCTCAAAAAGCTTTAATTGTAAATCTTAATTTTGAAAAGGAAATTAAAGAGAAAGAAACGATTGTTAAATTCATCCCTTTTTATAAATTAATAACGGAGAAGATTATTTAGTGGGAATCTTGCCTTCTGTGAAACTTTTATGAACAAGATGAACACTTTAGTATTAAAGTGAAACAAAAACACACCCCGCTGTCCTAAGGATAATGAATAATTTTAAAATGAAAGTAATAAAAAGTAGTAATAAAATAAAAAATTGCTTTTTGAATACTCTATTTCCTCCAAAATGTATAGGATGTAAAAAAGAAGGAAGCTATATTTGTAAAGATTGCGAAATTTTCATCTCAGAAAGCACACTTATTTGTCCAATATGTGGAAGGGAAAGTTTTAAAGGAGAAACTCATAAAAAATGTAAGAATAATAGTTTAGATGGACTTGTTACTATCTGGGATTATGAAGGAATAATTGGTAAAGGATTAAGATTAGTTAAATACAAAGAAATAACTGATATTTTAAATGAATTTATAAAAAGAGCTTTTAAAATTATAGTAAGAGACAAAGAGAGATTTTCTTCTTTTTTAAAATTAACTAATCAAAATACTGCTATAATACCTCTTACTAATAAAAAGATGTTTAATATTATTGCAAAAGAGGTGGGAAGCTATACTAATAGCAAAGTTATAAAAAAAGAAAAAGTAAAAAACTTTGAAAATGTAATTATTGTAAGTGATATCTTTAATAAGGGAGAAAAGATAAAAAAGAAAGCTAAAAGACTAAAAGAAAAAGGTTTTAAAAAAGTATGGGGTTTTGCTTTAACAAGAACAGTATAAAAAAATTAAGTTTGATTTTATAAATAATAAAAAGATAATAAAGTATAATTATTTTTAGATTATAAACATCACAACACATAGTTTGCAGTAGTGGATAATATAGTTAAATAGAATTAATTTAAGAGCAAAATAAGATAGCATGAAAAAAAAGATATTGATAAAAATTATTATTACCTTCTTTATTATTACTGCTGGAGTGTTTATTTTTTATAACTGGACTGGGAAGACTATTAAAAAAGAAAAGAATTTGGGGTGGAATAATTCCTCTCATCTTAACTCTTGGATAGAGGAAGTAAGGGGAGAAGAAGCGAAAGAGAAATTGAACTCTCTACCAGAGGAGCTGTTTACAGAAAAATATGAAGATGAAGAATTTAATTTTTCTTTTAAATATCCGAAGGATTTTAATATAGGAAAATTTAAAAATGGAGAGGATAGTAAAATAATATTAGTGCAATATCCAAAGAAAAAAATAGGAGTTCAAATAATTATTACTCCTCTTGATGAAAAAACTGAATTAACAAAAGAATTAATTAATGAAAGAGTGCCTTCCTATACAGTAGAAAATCCTCAGCCAGTTGAAATAGATGGTAAAAAAAGAGGATTGGTATTTAAAAGTAAAAATGACAATTTTGGAGAGAGCAGGGAGATTTGGTTTATATTTAGAGATATTTTATATCAAATTAGTTCCTATCAATCACTAGATCCATTTATTAAAACATTCTTTGAAACTTTTCAGTTTTAAATTTCTAAATTGATAATAAATATAAAAAGAATATAGAAAATTCAATATAAAAAAAGAGATAGATAAAAGATGAAAAACCATACAAAGTTACTAACAATACTTCTTTTAATAATTAGTGGGCTATTTACAGCTTCTACTATTTATGCTGGTACTATTTCCAAACCTGCTAATAATCTTGGTTTAATTGGGTATTGGTCTATGGACGAAGGTAGAGGGAATATAGTTAGTGATTTTTCCGGTAATAGTAATGATGGAACTTTGGAGGGTAATCCTCAGTGGGTAGATGGTAGACATGGTAAGGCACTGGATTTTGATGGGAGTAATGATTATGTTGCTATAAGTAACTATCATTATGAATCGGATAATATATATACTATTTCTGTATCCAGCTGGATTAAAGCTAATTCTGATGGGATTATAGCGTCCTTTGATAGAAATGAATATTGGCGGTTTGAAGTAGGAGGAAATGCCGCTTCTAGTGGATATGTTGGAATGAGTTTTAATGGGGACGGAGGACAAGTAGATGGATTTGATAGCAATGCTCAAGTAGCAGATGGAAACTGGCATCATGTAGTTTTTACTTTTGATAATGGAGGCGCAAAACTTTATGTTGATGGAGAACAAGAAAATTCAATAACTTCGGGGTCTTATATAGGAACAGGTGGAACAAGATATGGTTTTATTGGAGTAGGATCAGAGGCTGAGTCATTTGACGGTTCTAAAGGACCTACTGATTATTTTCCTGGTATTATCGACGAAACCCGTATCTACAACCGAGCTTTAAGCCAAAGTGAAATTCAAGACCTCTATAATCGTGGTTTAGCTAAAATTACTCAACCTGATAGAACTGATCTAGTAGCTCACTGGAAATTTGATGAAGGCCGTAGTCAAACTACTGGTGATAGTTCTTTTAATACTAATAGTGGGATTTTGCAAAATGGTCCTACTTGGACTGACGGTCGCTATGGTCAAGCATTAGATTTTGATGAATCTGGAGGAAATGGAGAGGGTGAATATGTAGATATTAATTCACTCAGTAACCTTAATAATCAAGAAGAGATAACTTCAATGGCTTGGGTAAAACCTAAACCATCAAGTGATGATAGGGCTCCTATAACTAGAATAGATCGTTTCTATTTTCAGCACTATAGTGATGATAGATTAGCTACCTATTGGTATGGATGGAATGATGCGGGTTATCATTACTCTTCACAAGATAGCGTACCTACAGGTCAATGGACTCATGTAGCTGTTACTTGGGATCAAGAAAGTGGTGTTATTTTTTATATAAATGGGGAGAAGGATAATCAAATTAGTAATTCAGGAATTGGAGATTCTACTAATTGGTTGAAAATAGGTCAAGAAAGTTCAAGTAGAAGATTTAATGGAATTATAGATGATGTTCGTGTTTATGACCAAGCCCTATCCGAAGACGAAATAAGAGGAATCTATGAGAGCACTCAGCATAAAGTCAATGTTTCTCAAAATAATAAATTAACTGATGGCCTGGTAGGCATGTGGTCCTTTGATGGCCCTGATCTTTCTGGTTCTACTGCTAATGATGTTTCTGGTAATAGTAATGATGGCACTCTAAACGGTGAACCCCAACCTGTTATTGGTAAAATAGGGCAAGCGCTTGAGTTTGATGGGAGTGATGATTATGTGGAAGTAACATCTGATGCGAGTGCGGCTGGATTGATTCCGGATCATATTACAATATCATTTTGGTCAAAAAGATATAATGGTGGGAATGAATATTCTTGTGAAGTAGTAGTAAATAATTCATATTATTTAAGAATGGACAATGATAATAATATAGACTTTAGAATATGGACAGATTTAGATGGAGATAGCGGCAACTTTAGTGGGGGCAGTTTTAATTTTAGAGAATGGTATCATGTAGTAGGTGTTTTTAATGGAGAAATTATGGATGTCTATGTCGATGGAGAATTAAGAACTTCCAAAAATCATCAAGGAGTTTTGGATAAATCTTCAAGTCCTCTTTTTTTCAGTGGAAGAACAAGCGGAGGTAGTTATATTATGGAAGGATTATTAGATAGTGTTCGGATCTACAGCCGCGCTCTAAGCGAGAAGGAAGTTCAAAGATTATATAGAATGGGAAGATGAAGCTACAAATTAAAAAAATGAAAAATTATACAAAGTTACTAATAATACTTTTTTTAATACTTGGCGGACTATTTGCTACTTCTTTTGTCTATGCTGGTACTATTTCTAAACCTTCCAATAATCTTGGCTTAGTTGGGTATTGGTCTATGGACGAAGGTAGAGGTAATACAGTTAGTGATTTTTCCGGAAATGGTAATGATGGGACTTTGGAGGGTGATCCTCAGTGGGTAGATGGTAGACATGGGAAGGCTTTGGATTTTGATGGTAGTAGTGACTATGTAGCGATTGATAATTTATACTATAATTCTGGAGGCGAGATACCATATCTGACTGTTTCGGCATGGGTTAAAATACCCGAAGGGGGAGGGAGTTGGTCTATATTGGATTATGATAGAAGTGAGTATTTTACATTTGCAGAAGGACGACTGGTTACGGATGGGACAGTAGAATTTGATACCACTAGCTCTGGCGGATCGGTAGACGATTTTGGAGGTACAACTAATATTGAGGACGGAAATTGGCATCATGTAGCAGCAGTATTTGATAGTTCGGACACTAATGATAAAAAAATTTATGTAGATGGAGAGTTAGATAATGAAAAAAACGCATATGGCGATGGGGTTGCTTTAGGTACAGGGGTTACCAGATATGGTTTTATTGGAGATGGTTCCGAAGCTTCATCTTTTGATGGTGGTAGAAACAGCCTGTATTACCAAGGGAAAGTTGATGAAATTCGCTTATATCATCGTGCTCTCTCCGACTCCGAAATTCAAGATCTCTATAATCGTGGCTTAGCTAAAATAACTCAACCCGACAGGACTGGTCTAGTAGCTCACTGGAAATTTGATGAAGGCCGTGGTCAAACTACTGGTGATAGTTCTTTTAATACTAATAGTGGGACTCTTAATTTGGGAACTTCAGGTAATACTTCTGTTGCTAATGCTTGGACCGATGGTCGTTATGGTCAGGCATTACAGCTTGATGGAAGTGGAACAGTGGATGGAACAACTTATGGAGATCATGTAGAAATACCGGAGAGCATTACTAGAACTGACAATTATCCAGATGGTGTTACTTATAGTATTTGGTTAAAAGCAGACAATGATGCTGTAGATAGAATGGCTTTGTTTAGAGGAGCTTCTACAATTAGACATATTGAGATATATAGTGATTCAAAAAAATTTAGAACAGAAGCTGCTAAACAGAATGGATATAGTTTCGGAACGGGTAATTTCCCTGATGAGATAAAAGGTAAATGGAGTCATTTCACAATTGTGTTCGCTAACAATGAAGCTAATAGGCCGGTAAGATGGTATCAAAACGGAACATTGTTTTATACGGGAGATATGACTAGTGGTGACTATCCAGACACTGAATACTTTAGTTTTGGAAGCATAGGTAGATCAACTGGGAATACTAGTTATACTTATGCAAAAAGTTTTGACGGCACCATTGATGATGTCCGCATCTATAGTAAGGCCTTGACCGAAGATGAAATAGAAGGACTCTATGAGAGTACTCAGCATAAAGTCAATGTTTCTCAAAATAATAAATTAACCGATGGTCTGGTAGGCATGTGGTCCTTTGATGGCCCTGACCTTTCTGGTTCTACTGCTAATGATGTTTCTGGTAATAGTAATGATGGCACTCTAAACGGTGAACCCCAACCTGTTATTGGTAAAATAGGGCAAGCGCTTGAGTTTGATGGAGATTATATTCAACTACCCTCTTCTTTAGAAAATGAACTTGATGGAAATCCTGAAGCTACATTAAGTATGTGGATAAAACTAAATTCTGATCAAAATAGTGCATCTAATTCCGGAATAATACAATTAAGTGGATATGATAATAGTAATGGAAATCTTTATTATTATCATGATTCTTCAAGAGAGGGAGGTATTTGGTTAGATGTCTTTAGAACAAATAGGGTTTTTACTGGTGATTGGCAGCCCTCCTTTCCAGGAATAGTGTGGCATAATTTAGTTGTAACAACAAGTCCAGGTACTAACGGTTGGAAGATGTATTTAAATGGGGATTTAAAATATCAAACCACAGGACAATCTGAAGTTTCTGTAAAATCTTCTTTATTTGGGGGGTTTAGAGTGGGTCAAAACAGTGGGGGGAGGTCTTTGAGAGGTAAAATCGATAACGTTCGCATCTATAACCGTGCTTTAAGCCAAAAAGAAATTCAAAGATTATATAGGATAGGGAGATAATGTAAAATTATTTATTATTCATTAAATATTAAAAATTTATGCTTTATTTTCAAATTTTAATAGCAGGTTTTTTAGGAGGAGTAGTAAGAGGGATAGTTGGCTATATTAAACATCAATTTTCTTATACTAGGGTAGAATTTAAATTGCTTTACTTTTTAAATATTATGTTTTTATCTGGAGTAGTAGGGCTTATTGTTACTGCAGCTATCCACCAGGCTGGAATTACTTTTTTTAAAGTAGGCTCTTTTTCTCCTGCAATCGCTGTTATAATTGGTTATGCTGGAGGTGATTTTATAGAAAAT
>DATGCJ010000091.1:0-12275 GCA_035312025.1 Halanaerobiales bacterium
AAAAGAAAAAGAAATAACAGAATCTTTCTTTTCAAAAATTAAAAGTTGGTTCCAAGATTTCTTTTAAAAGGAGGTATATAACTTGTTTGACTTAGGAACAGAAATGGAACAGTTTGCTAATATAAAAGTTATCGGAGTTGGCGGCGGTGGTAACAACGCCTTAAATAGAATGATTGAAGAAGGATTAGAAGGGGTAGATTTTACAGCAATCAATACTGATGCACAAGCCTTGATGTCTTCTAATGCTTCGATGACCATCCGTATCGGCCAGAGCATTACAAAAGGGTTAGGAGCAGGCGCTCATCCAGATATTGGTAGAGAAGCTGCTAAAGAAAATATTGAAGAAATTCGGGAAGCAGTCAAAGGAGCTGACATGGTATTTATAACTGCCGGGATGGGGGGCGGAACCGGAACAGGAGCCTCACCAATCATTGCCCAGGCAGCTAAAGAGATGGGGGCCTTAACGGTCGGTGTAGTAACCAAACCCTTTACTGTAGAAGGCAAAAAGCGAATGGATAATGCGGTTGAAGGTATAAAAGAATTAAAAGATAGTGTAGATACCTTGATTGTAATACCAAATGATAGATTGCTTGATGTGGCAGAACCCAATACCAGTTTAATAGATGCCTTTAAAATAGCAGATAATGTATTGAGACAGGGAGTCCAGGGGATTTCTGATCTAATCACAATAACTGGAATTATCAACCTTGACTTCGCTGATGTCAAGACGATCATGAAAGATGCCGGGACCGCTTTAATGGGCATTGGAATGGCCAGTGACGAAGGTCGGGCCCAAAATGCAGCTAAAAAAGCAATTGAGTCTCCTCTCTTAGAAGCTTCTATCGAAGGTGCACAAGGGGTATTGATCAACATAACAGGAGGCAATGACCTGGGTATACATGAAGCTAATGAAGCGGCAAAAGTAATTCAGGAAGTCTCTGACCCGGATGCAAACATAATATTAGGGGCAGTTATTGACGAAGAGTACCAGGATGAAGTGAAAGTAACCGTAATAGCTACCGGATTTGACCGGGAAGCTACCCAAAAGCCGCGGAAACAGCAGACCCAACAGGAGCAAGATGAAGATTTAGAAACCGATTTTGATATGGATAACTTTGAAGGTGATGAACTGGATATTCCCGCCTTCTTAAGAAAAAAATAGATTTGAATAAATTCTGCTATAAATATAAAAGTCTCGGTGTATCCACATCGGGATTTTTATATTTAATTAATTAAAGGTGATGAGATGTTTACTAAAAAAGTTAAAGAGGGTTTAACATATTTAGAGTTCGAAAGGCTTAAACAGTATGGTTTTGAAGTAGTATTTACTACAAGGCTCGGTGGTTTTTCCATACCTCCTTATGAAAGTTTAAACTTAGGACTTCATACCGATGATAAAAAAGAGCATGTATTAAAAAACAGAGCAAAAGTATATGATACTTTAAAATTTAATCCCGATAATATTATTTACGCCGAACAGATTCACTCCAATGATATTAGATTAGTAACTACAGATGATAAAGGAAAAGGAATTAGAGATCATAATAATTCTATAAAAAATATGGATGGTTTAATAGCAACTAAAAAAGACATGATTTTAGGTGGACATTTTGCGGATTGTGTTCCCATATATATAATGGATAAGGATAAAGGGTATTTTTCTCTGATTCATTCCGGCTGGAAGGGAACTTATCAAGAAATATTAACAAAAACCCTTAACTTTTTTAAGGATAGCCTTGCCAGTAAAGATGAGGATTTACTGGTAGTATTAGGGCCTTCAATTTCGAAAAATAATTATGAAGTAGGTTTTGATTTGATAAATAAGTTTAAAGAAAAATTTGCTTTTCCTCCCTCATATTTTGAGCAAATAGATAATAATTATTTTTTAGATTTAAAGGAATTAAATAGATTAATTGCCTTAGAAAACGGTATATTAAATAAAAATTTATTTGTTTCTAAATTATGTACTTATAAAAACAAGAATTTGTTTTACTCTTACCGCAGAGACCAGGGTAAAACAGGCAGAATGGCAGCTTTCATATCTCTTTTATCATAAAGGTGATTAAATGAAAAAAGATAAAGATACCAGTGAAAATAGAAGAAAATTTATAAGTTGGAAATACTTTGTATTTATAGTAGTTATTATTATAGGATTAACTTCATTTTTTATCTTTAAGGATAAAAATTTAAAGCCCTTAACCGTTGATTATAAAGAAATTGTGGCCGGTTTTGAAACTGAAGCCCTGGTTATAAGAAATGAAAAAACTTATAAAGCGCCGCTAAGTGGAGAATTAACTATTTTGCTCAATGAAGGGGAGAGAGCCCCTTATGGTGAAAAGATAGCCTATATAGAAAATGGTGAAATTAAATATAATATATATACAGAACAGCCTGGTATCATTAGCTATGCTTATGATGGTTTAGAAGAAAGATTAAAGTTTGGCAAGATAACTCCGCAGGTCTTATCTGAGTATGACCAATTTGAAAGAGATTACCATCAATATGTTTCCGGTAACAAGGTACAAAAAGGTGACAAACTTTATCGTAATATCAACAATTATGAACAGTATTTATTGATTGAGGTGGACAAAGAAAGAGCCGAAAAATTTAATCAAAATGAAGTTGTTTTTGTTGACCACAACCAGAATAATAAAGATGGTAAATTAATAAAATCCAAGATTAAAAAGATATATAAACATAATAATAAATATTTTTTATTAGTACTTCTAGATAAGTATTTAGAAATGTGGAATAATACAAGATGGGTGAATATTAAACTAATCAAAAATATTTATAGGGGTTTAGCTGTACCTTCTTCTGCTGTCTTTAAAACAACAGCTGGTAGTCAAGTATTACTTTATACTTTTGACCATGAAGTAGTCTTAAAGGATGTTGAAATAGTTGAGAGTACTGAAGACTGGACGATAGTCGAAAACTTAGAGATTGGAGATCAGGTAATAACCAATCCACAAAATGCAAACTACGGAAGGAATGATAATTAAGATGTCAGTAAATATCGAAAAAAATCTTAAAAAAGTATATGATAATATTGAAAAAAATGCTGAAAAAGCAAATAGAGATCCTTCTGAAATACAGTTAGTAGCGGTTGGAAAAAATCATCCCCCCAAAAAGATAATAAGTGCTATGAAAGCCGGGCATTATGTATTTGGGGAAAACAGGGTTCAGGAACTTTTGGATAAACACGAATTATTTTTCGACCAGGAAATAAAGTGGCACTTTATTGGACATCTACAAAAAAATAAGGTAAAATACTTAATGAAGATTAAACAATTAGATATGATAGAATCTATTGATAGTATTGAGATTGCCAAAGCTGTTAATAAAGAAGCTAAAGAAGCTGAAAGAAATATCAAAGTACTTTTACAGGTAAATATTGCAGAGGACCCCAATAAATTTGGCTTTTCAAAAGAAAATATAACTGAGGCAATAGATGAAGTCTCCCAATTAGATAATATTATTCTTGCGGGCTTAATGACCATTACACCTTATTACAATGAAGCAGAAGATGCCCGAGATGATTATAAAAAAATGAAGCAATTATTAGATGAATTGAACCAAAAAAGCTATAATTTACAAGAACTATCAATGGGCATGTCAAATGATTATCATGTTGCAGTCCAGGAAGGCGCAACTATTATAAGAGTCGGAACTGCAATATTTGGGAAGAGAAAATATTATTAAATATAGATAGAGAAACAAAAGGAGCTGTTATAATGAGTATGTTAATATGGTTAATAAGTACAGTATTTACAGTATTAAACTGGCTTATTATATTTCGTGTAATAATTTCCTGGGTAAGACCGGATGTCAATAATAGCCAATGGAGAAAATTTTTAAGAATAGTATATAATATTACTGAACCTATATTAGCTCCCATACGTAGGTTAATACCAACTGGAAGTATTGGGATAGATTTTTCTCCTCTAGTAGCTATTTTTGCCTTGCAGATTATAAGAAACTTTGTAATCAGTCTACTGAGGAGTATGATGTTTGGAATTTAATTAAGAGGTGAATGCAGTATATGTTTGATAAAGAAAAACTACTTTCCCATCTTCACCGTGAAGATGATCGGAAACTAGGAGATTTTATACTAGATAAGATAGAAAAAGTATTAGAGAGAAAATCGATAGAAAGGACCAACTTCTTAAACCCTTACCAAAGAAAAGTGGCTTTGGGGTTGATTGAACAAATAAATGGAGTTAATCATTTAACAGAAGGTGGTTATAAAAAAGCGGAAAGACAGAGAATCGTAATTTTCCCCGATTATCTTTTTCCCGATCATGTAGAATCTTCAATAAAGGTAATTAAAGTTGAGGGAAATTTCAATTTTAAAAATATTACTCATAAAGATTTTCTGGGAGCTATTTTAGGATTGGGCATCAAAAGAGAGATGGTCGGCGATATTTTAGTATTAGATGAATTTGCCCAAATCATAATTGCAGAGGAAATTTATGATTTTGTTGATCTGCATTTTAAAAAGGTTAATGAGGTCCCTATTGAAATAAGTAAAATTACTAAAGATGATATAGTGATCCCTACCCAAAATACAAAGGATATCCCGACTACGGTTGCCTCGTTGAGGCTAGATGCAGTGGCGAGTGCAGGTTTTGGAGACAGCCGCAGTAAAATTTCGCGGGATATTAAAAATAAACGAGTAAAGTTAAATTTCAAGGTCGTGACAGACCCTGCCAGTGAAGTAGAGGTCGGTGATCTTATTTCGATCCGTAATAGGGGTCGAGTAGAAGTTGCCGAAAGGAGAGGCCTTTCAAATAGAAATAGAATTAAATTATTATTGAAAAGGTACACTTAAAGATAAAAAAATCCAAATAATATTAAAAGGAGGAGCAAGTATGAAAATAAACCCGCTAGATATTTATAATAAAGAATTTACAGTATCTGCTTTGGGTTATAATAAAAGTCAGGTAGAAGAATTTCTTGATGATCTAGGAGTAGAGTATGAAAGAATGATGCAGGAGATGAAAGACCTGCGTGAAAAAAATGAAAAGTTACAGGAAAAGCTAAAAAGCTATGAAAACATTGAAGAGAACCTGAAAAACACTTTGAAAAGTATTGAAGAAATAGCTGACAAACAAACCCAACAAGCACGTGAAGAAGCTAATATGATAATTGAAAAAGCAAACATGGAAGCCAAAAAGATGAGACAGGAAGTTAAAAAAGACCTAGCAGAAGAATACAAAAAACTAGAAAAATTAAAAGAAACAAAGACTTTCTTTAAGATTAGATTACGTAATCTTTTAGAAAGCCAGTTAGAGGTTTTAGAAGATGAAGAAGAACTAGATTTAGATAAATATCAAGAAGAAATCGATGAACTTCCCGAAACAGCAGAACTTGACTAAGTCTAATAAATAATTTATAATATAAGAAAATTAAAATTTAAAAGTTCAGACGGAGACAGTAGTTACTATTATATTAATTTGAGCGAGCCGGGCTGGTGGGAGCCGGTAATCCCTAATAGTAATGAAGATCACTCTTGAGCCGGTTAATTGAATGAAGTAGATTAACTCGTATGATCTGCGTTAAAGAATTTTAAGTTAAAATTAGGGTGGTACCGCGGTCTTTTCGCCCCTTGCAAGGGTGGAATGGCCTTTTTTTATTGCAATAAATCTTTAGGAGGTTTTAATAAAATGAGTTATAAGGAAACTATTAATCTACCAGATTCTGACTTTCCGATGAGAGCTAATTTAAGCGAAAGAGAACTGAAATTTCAAAAAATATGGGAAGAAAATGAAGTCTATGAAAGAGCTATCGAAAACAGAAAAGGAAAAGAGCCGTTTATTTTACATGACGGCCCACCTTATGCAAATGGAGATATACATATCGGACATGCCTTAAATAAGGTTTTAAAAGATATTGTTACTCGTTTTTCTACTTTAAGAGGCTATTATTCTCCCTATGTACCGGGGTGGGATACACATGGACTACCAATTGAGCATAAAGTTACCAAAGAAATGGGCGACAAAGCCAAAGAATTATCGGTGGCTGAGCTAAGAGAGAAATGTAAAGAATATGCTTTAAAATATGTAGGACGTCAAAGAGAGCAGTTTAAACGCCTTGGTATCTGGGGAGAATGGGATAATCCCTATATCACATTAAATCCCGAATATGAAGTCAAACAGATTGAAGTATTCGGTGAGATGGCCAAAAAGGGATTATTCTATAAAGGCAAAAAGCCGGTCCACTGGTGCCCCAGCTGTGAAACAGCCCTGGCTGAAGCTGAGGTTGAGTACCATACTGACCGGACACCTTCCATTTATGTGAAGTTTCCCTTTGCGGAAGAAGTTGAAGTCGGAGGCGTAAATTTAAGCCCAGCCGATAGCTATATGGTAATCTGGACTACAACTCCCTGGACTATACCTTCTAACTTAGCCATAACACTGCATCCCGATTCTGATTATGTAGTTGTTGAAGTTGCGGGAGATAAATTAGTAATGGCCGAAAAGCTAGTGGATGAAGTAATGGACAAGGTGGGTATCGAAGAATATGAAGTGATAAGTGAAACCTTTAAAGGTACTGAGTTAGAAAATGTTAATACAAACCATCCCTTTATGGATAGAAAATCTCTCATAATCTTGGGCGATCATGTCACCCTTGATGAAGGTACAGGCTGTGTGCATACTGCACCCGGTCACGGTCATGATGACTTTATTGTTGGGCAGGAATATGACCTAGAAGTTTATGCTCCCATGGATTCTAGAGGTTACTTTACGGAAGAAGCTGAAGATTTTGAAGGGTTACATTATGATGAAGCAAATATTAAAGTTACAGATAAATTAAAAGAAAAAGATCTGTTGATGGAACTTAATTTCATTGATCATCAGTATCCACACTGCTGGAGATGTAAGGGCCCGTTAGTCTTTAGAGCGACCGATCAGTGGTTTGCTTCCATCGAAGATATAAAAGAAGAGACCCTGCAGGCTATTCATGATGTTAAATGGTTCCCCTCCTGGGGAGAAAAGAGAATGGAAAACATGGTAGCCGAAAGGACGGACTGGTGTATCTCCCGACAGAAAAAATGGGGAGTTCCGATTCCGATCTTCTACTGTGATGATTGTGGCGAATCCATCATAAATGATGAAACTTTAGAGGCAGTTAAAGAAATGTTTGCCAAAGAAGGGTCAAACTCCTGGTATGAAAATGAAGCAGCCGATATATTACCGGATGGTTATAAATGTCCGAACTGTGCTAGCAGTAACCTTTCCAAAGAAGAAGATATCATGGATGTCTGGTTTGATTCCGGTTCATCCCATAAAGCAGTCCTTGAATTAAGAGATAATCTAAACTGGCCAGCCCAGGTTTACCTGGAAGGTACAGACCAGTATAGAGGTTGGTTTAATTCCTCATTACTGACTGCAGTTGCGACAGAGGGTAAAGCTCCTTATGAAGAGGTAGTTACCAATGGATTTACCGTCGATGAAAAAGGTAACAAGATGTCCAAGTCCCAGGGGAATGTAATTTCACCCCATGAGATCATCGATCAATATGGAGCAGATATCTTGAGATTATGGGTGGCATCGGCTAACTTTAAGGATGATGTAAGGGTATCAAACAAGATATTAAAGCAGAATTCGGAAGTATATCGAAGAATTAGAAACACCTTTAGATTTATCCTCGGCAATACCAATGATTTTGTTAAAGAGGAAAATTATGTAGAGTTTGAAGATAGACATGAAATTGATAGATGGATCGGTATTAAGGTAAAAGAACTGGCAGAAAAAGTTACTAAATCATACCGCAACTATGAATACCATAAAGTATACCACGATGTGCATAACTTCTGTACAGTCGAGATGAGTTCCTTGTATATGGATATCGTAAAAGATAGACTATATACCGATGGAACTGAATCACACAGCAGAAGGTCAGCCCAAAGTGCTTTATATGATATAATGATGACCTTAGTAAAGATTATATCCCCGGTCTTAGTCCATACAGCCGAAGAAGTATGGCAGGAGGCCTTAGATAGGGCTGAAATCGCTGACAGTGTCTTCTTAACCGATTGGCCTGAATTTGATGAAAAATATGAAGATAAAGCCTTTATGGATAAATGGGATGAATTATTGAATATCAGAAAAGATGTTTCAAAAGCACTAGAAATTGCCAGAAATGATAAAATAATAGGGAACTCTTTAGAAGCAAGGGTAGAAATCAGTTCTTTAAATGATAATGTAAATGAATTATTAGAAGAGGAGTATGAAAAACTGGCTGATTTCTTCATTGTCTCCCAGGTTGAGTTAAAACATGAGTTAGATGAAGTCACCCATGTAGGTGAAAACACACAAATCAAGGTATATGTAGATGAAGCCTATGGAGAAAAATGTGAAAGATGCTGGAAGTACAGTACAACCGTAGGAGAAGATGATCAGTATGAAGATGTCTGTCATAGATGTGCAACCGTTCTAAAAGAAGAACAATAATAAAAAGCAAAAAGAGGGGAGGACTCCCCTCTTTTTTTATTTGTATTAAGCAAACATTCTAATTTCAGTCCATTCCATTGCTTTAAATCTTTTAAATATCACAAATGAGAAAACAACAAAAGAACTTATTTCTGCATACCAGACCCCAGTTACCCCCTGCTGCAATAATATTGTAAAGAGGTAAGTTAAGGGCACGAACATAAGCCAGAGCCGCATCGCAGTAATAATCATGACTCCTTTAGTATCACCGGTACCCCTTAATGCCCCTGCCATGATAATCATAAAGGCTAAGGGGGCCTGATTAATGCCCGCGATCCGTAAGGTTTTTAAAGATGCTTCGACCACTACCGTTTCGGTTGTAAAGATTCGAATAATTGGTTCTGGAAATAACAGGAAGATAATCCCCATAAAAAGTCCCCAGATAACTCCCATCCCGGCCGCGGTAAAGCCTGTTTTTAAAGATTCTTCCGGTCTATTTTCACCCAGATGTTTACCAACTAAGGTAGCAGTGGCAATAGATGTTCCGATAGCCGGCATAAAAGAGATTGACTCTATATTTATTAGGATCCGAAAAGCAGCTTCTGAGGTCGTTGTTAACATTGATACAATTATTCCGTTTAGAAAGAAAGCTAACTGCATCGATAGCTGTTCTAGACCCGCCGCATAACTAAAGTTCCAAAGCGGCTGCAATATTTCTTTTGTTAGTTTTAGATTTTCGAATTTCAACTGTAATTTTTCCTTAATATTGAAAACGATAAAAATATAGGCGATTGAGGCTAGAATTCTAGAAATAGTTGTTGATAGAGCGGCCCCTGCGATTCCCATATCAGGGAAGATCCAGAAACCGGTCATTAATACATAATTACCTATAATATTTAGTATATTAGCTGAACCAGTGATATACATCGGTGTTTTCGTATCACCAGCACCTCTTAAACTGGCAGCCATTGCAAATGAAATAAACATAAATAGCTGACTGTAAGCTACAATCTTTAAGTAGGTTACCCCTAAGGACTTAACCTGGGGAGTAATATCATAAACACTTAAAATATTGCCGGCGAAAATAAATGTCAAGAAAAATACTACCAGACCAATAGAGGTATTTAAGGTGAGGTTCTGTCCCATTATTTTATTTAATCTTTTATAATTTCTTTCACCATAACTTCTAGCTATCATTGCGGTAGCTCCGGCATTAAAAGAAGAAAATATGAAGATCAAAGTAAAGAAAATTTGGTTGGCAAAGCCAACTGCAGCCAGACCCTCTTTACCAATAATTCTGCTGATCATTAATGTATCGGCTACCCCCAGCATTGTATTTAAACTCATCTCTAATATTGCCGGTAAGGCCAGGATAAATATCTTTTTAGCCCTAATTTTTGAGTTTTCTGTTAATCTTAATTCCATGATTTTAACTCCTTACAACAATTACAAAATTTACTTTTTTTAATTTGAACATAGTAATGATAACACAACTTAATATAAAGATAAAGTACTTTAATTAAATTTTTAACAAAATTAATAAAAGGCGTTAAGTTGTTTATAAAAAGGGTTTATGATAAAATATAAAAAAATATGATTTAAGCAATTAGGGGCAAATAAAAATGAAAGAAATTGAAATTACAGTAGAAAATACTTATGAAGGAATGAGATTGGATAAATACATCTCTAAAATTAAAAAGGATTTTAGTAGAAATCAGATTCAAAGTTTAATAGATAAAAATCTTGTAGAGGTAAATGACAACCTAGAGAAAAAAAGTTACCAAGTAAAAACCGGTGATGAAATTGTTATATATAAAGAAGAACCGAAAGTATTAGACTTACCTAAAAAGGAAATGGACCTAGATATAATTTATGAAGATGAAGATATTATTTTAATTAATAAACCGGTCGGTTTAATTGTGCATCCCGTTAAAGGTAATAGAACAGATACCCTAGTCAATGCATTATTAGCACATACAGAAAAACTAGGTAATATTAATGGGACCTTAAGACCAGGTATTGTCCACAGGCTAGATAAAAACACGAGTGGAGTTATTTTAGTTGCTAAAAATCAGCAGAGTCTTAATAATTTACAAAAACAGTTTAAAGAAAGGAAGACCAAAAAGATATATAGGACAATATTAAAGGGGACCCTGCCTTATAACAGTGGGACGATTGATGCACCGATTGGCAGAAACCCTAAAAATAGAACCAAGATGGCTGTGATCAAAGAAAACAGTAAAAAGGCTGTAACTGAATTCAAGGTAATGAAAAGATATAATAATTATACTTATGTAGAAGCGGATTTGAAAACCGGTCGTACCCACCAGATTAGAGTTCACTTTGCTCATCTAGGTTTTCACATTATAGGGGACCAAAAGTACGGTTCAAAAGAAGAAAAGTTTGCTTTAAAACACCAATTATTACATGCTTATAAAATAGGTTTTTATCACCCACAAAGTAACGAATGGGTTGAATATAAAGCAGATTTACCGGAACACTTTCAAAATATTTTAAAAAAATTAAAAAATTTGTAAAAATCTAAGGAGGGCAAAAATGAGTTATTCTAACAAGTTATCTGATAATGTTTATTGGGTTGGGGTAAATGATAGAGAAACAGATTTTTTTGAAAATTTATGGCCCCTACCATATGGAATTTCCTATAATTCCTATCTAATTGTTGATGAAAAAGTTGTATTAGTCGATACCGTTAAAATTGATTATCAGGAAAGATACCTTGAAAAGTTAATGGATCTAACAGACGGCAGACCAATTGATTATCTAGTTATAAACCACATGGAACCTGACCACTCCGGTTCGATCAAGGAATTAATGAGGTTATTCCCTGATATGAAGATTATTGGTAATAATAAGACCACTGGATTTTTAAAAGGTTTTTATGGAATCACCGAAAATATTAAAGAGGTAGATAATGAAGAAACTTTAGACATAGGAGAAAAAACATTAAAGTTTTTTATTACACCTATGGTACATTGGCCCGAAACAATGATGACCTATCTAGAAGAAGAAAATATATTATTCTCCGGTGATGTATTTGGTGCCTTTGGTGCTATAAACCAATCAATCTTTGACGATGAAATAGAGACTGATTTCTTTGAAGATGAAATTATAAGGTATTATTCTAATATAGTAGGGAAATATTCTCCGATTGCAGCCAAACATATTGGCAGCTTAGGAGATTTAGAAATTGATACCGTAGCTTCTACACACGGTCCGGTTTGGAGAGAAAACCCAGATTATATTATCAATAAATACTATGATATGGCTAAATTTAAAGCTGATAAGGGTGCAGTAGTTATCTATGGAACAATGTATGGTAATACTAAAAAGATTGCAGAAGAAGCTGCGGCTGGGTTAAGTGCAGCCGGAGTAAAAGATGTAAAACTTTATGATGCTTCCCGGACCCATAAATCCTATTTAATAAGTGATATTTGGAAGTATAAAGGGGTTATATTTGCCAGCTGCAGTTATAATAATGAGCTATTCCCGCCTGTCAATTCTTTAGTTGAAGCACTTGAAAATAGGGGAATTCAAAATCGTTACTTTGGTTTCATAGGGACCTACAGCTGGAGCGGGGGTTCTCTTGAAAGAATGAATCAATTTGCTGAGGATTGTAATATTGAGGTAGTTGAACCTAAAATAAATAATCAATATGCTCCTACAGCCGATAATTTAGACAAAGCATTTAAGTTAGGTAAAAATGTAGGAGAGAAGATATAATAAGGGGGTATATTTAAAAGAATGGATGTTAAAGAGACTATAGAAAAAAGAAGATCTTACAGATCATTAGATTCCGTTGAAATCACTGATGAATTAATT
>DATGCJ010000092.1:0-3441 GCA_035312025.1 Halanaerobiales bacterium
AGCCAATTATGTAAAAATTGCTGATATAAAAGAAGTATTAAAGCAAAAATATGAACTGACACCAGCTCAAGTAATGGGTAATGGACCTGCTAAATACTATAAAGTAAAGGGGTATAAAGGTAAATTAGGTTTTATCTCACCGTTCGGTCATAATATCTGTTCGGACTGTAATAGATTGAGATTAACTGCCGATGGTAAGGTCCGTTCCTGTTTATTAAAAGAAGAGGAAACTTCCCTCTATAATGAGAAAAAATTAGTAGGTAGAAACAAGATTAAAGAAATATTCTTGAAATCTATTCAGAAAAAAAGTCCCCATTATGGATATGAAGAGGTATTTGCAAATAATAATAAAAATATGAATAGTATTGGAGGTTAATTAAATGAGTGAATTTAGCCATATTGACCAAGAGGGTAAAGCTAAAATGGTTGATATAACTGAAAAAGAAAAAACAAACCGTAAAGCTCTTGCCAAAGGAAAAATTAAAATGAAAGAAAACACTCTCTCAATGATTAAAAATGAAAACATACAAAAAGGCCCTGTTTTAGAAACGGCCCGGATTGCTGCAATTATGGCTGTAAAAAACACTGCCAGGACAATACCAATGTGTCACCCGATAGCAATCGGTGGTATTGATGTAAACTTTGTATATAAAGATAATAATTCTATCGAAATATCAGTAACTGTAAAGACTTATGATAAAACGGGGGTTGAAATGGAAGCCTTAAATGGAGTTTCTACAGCTGCCCTAACTATCTATGATATGTGTAAAGCGGTTGATAAAGAGATAGTTATCGGTAATATTAGATTAATAGAAAAGACCGGGGGTAAGAGCGGCCATTACCAAAGAAAAGACGGTGAGAATTAAGATGGATGGTAAAGTAAAAGCAGTTTGTATCAGTCGGGAAAAAGGTACCAAAAAAGAAGACATCAAAGAAGCTAAGTTAATAGAAAATTATGGAATAAAAGAAGATGCCCATGCGGGTAAATGGCATAGGCAGGTCAGTTTACTGGGTGAGGAAAGTATCAATAAGATGAAGGAAATGGGATTGGATTATAATTTAAATTATGGTGATTTTGCTGAAAATATAACAACAGAAGGAATTAAATTATATGAACTACCAATTGGTACTAAGTTAAAAGTTGGAGAAAATGTTGTATTAGAGGTTACACAGATCGGTAAGGAATGTCACCACGGTTGTGAAATATTAAAAATAGTAGGTAAATGTATAATGCCTGAGGAAGGTATTTTTACTAAAGTATTAAAAGGCGGAAAGATAAAAGCTGGTGATCCGATAAAAATCGACAAATAATACTAGAGAGAATTATCAATAAAAAGGGCCTTCATTTATCAAAATATATGAAAATATTAATAACCATTGCACCTATTTCCTAAAGATGTTAATATATAGAAAAAATTGGAGTGAGAAAAATGAAGGCAACAGGAAACTTAAGAAGAGTCGATGAAATGGGCAGGGTAGTAATACCCAAAAAATTAAGAGATAGTTTGAATTTACAAAGTGAGGATTCGATCGAAATATTTGTTGAAGAGGACAAAATAGTATTACAAAAGTATGAACCGGGCTGTCTTTTTTGTGATAGTACTGAAAGTACCATTGAATATATGGGCAAACAAATATGTTTGGACTGTCTTAAAGAGATGGATAATTCTTGACAAGTTATGGTTGAGATTATACATTTAAGATGAGAAAAAATATATAAAATAGAGGTGATTATGTGGCAAACTGTCAGAACCATCAAGCTAATATGGACTATTGCAACTGTACATATGAACCCTGTCCCCGCAAAGGAAAATGTTGTGAATGTATAAGATACCATAAGAAAATGGGGGAACTACCCGCTTGTTTCTTCCCCGATGAAGCGGAAAAGACCTATGATAGGTCAATTGAACATTTTGTAGAAATTCATTCTTAAATAACATTCCCGGTGAACAACCGGGATTATCTTTTTTCAGAATTTTATAAAGATTAGAAATTAGGATATTTACTTTACTTTTTATATTAAATGGAGTAAAATACTCATACTAACAGGAATTTTATAGAGGTAAATTAAAACCGCTATACTTCAATTTTATAACAGCGGTTTTTTTATAGAATATATATTAAGTGGGTAATGGAAAGTACATAATAATATAATTATATAAATTAAATTGAAATAACTATCACCCTACAATCCGGGATATTATATCTAAATCTCTGATTAAATTATACTCTTCTCATCTTAGCAGGGATTTTCTCTTCTTTCAGGAATATAATATCTTAGAGGAGATGATATATAATGGAGAAGTTATATCTACTAGATGGACACAGTCTTGCCCACCGAGCCTTCTATGCTTTACCTCTCTTAACCACCGAATCAGGTGAATACACAAATTCCGTATTTGGATTTTCCAGAATGCTTTTTAAAATTATAGATGAAGAAAAACCGGACCATATAGCTGTTGCGTTTGATTTAAAAGGTCCTACTTTTCGCCATGAGGAGTATGAAGACTATAAAGCTGGTCGTAAAAAAACTCCTGATGAACTAATACCCCAAATTGATCTTATTAAGGAAGTATTAAAATCTTTAAATATTCCTATTATAGAAAAAGAAGGGTATGAAGCAGATGATGTAATTGGTACAATTGCCAAGGAAGCTGCCGAAAAGGATATAGATGTTAAAATCGTAACGGGAGACAGAGATGCTCTCCAGTTAATAGATGAACGCATCAATGTAATTTACACCCGAAAAGGGATAACTGATATTGTTGAATATAATATTGATAAGGTGAAAGAAAAGTATGAACTGAGCCCCGAACAATTGATAGACATGAAGGGTTTAATGGGAGATAGCTCTGATAATATTCCGGGTGTTCCCGGTATCGGAGAAAAGACCGCTATTAAATTATTAAAAGAATTTGATAGTATGGAAAATGTTTTAGAAAATATAGAAAAAGTTTCCGGTAAAAAGAGAAAAGAAAACTTAAGAAAATATTCTGAACAGGCCAAGATGAGTAAAAAGTTAGGTAAAATAGTAACCGATCTTTCTGTAGACTTAGAATTCGAAGATTTAAAATTAGAGGAACCCAACTTTAATCAAGTTATACAACTATTTAAAAGACTCGAATTTAATTCTCTTTTAGATCGTTTTGAGGATGAGATAGAAGAAAAGTTAAAGGAAATAAGTTATAGTTCGATAGATAAAGCTGAAGATGTCCAAGAAATTGTTGAAAATATCAAAGAGAGTAAAAAATTTGCTTTTACCATTGATGAAGATGAAGACGAGTTATTGATCAAATTAGCGGGACAGATTTATAAGTTTAAACCCTTTAGTGAATATAAAGATAACTTCAAAGATATTTTCGAAGATATAGAGATAAAGAAGTTGTCTTTTAACAGTAAAGAAAATATATTATATCTTATTAAAAATGATGTAAACTGTAA
>DATGCJ010000093.1:0-5436 GCA_035312025.1 Halanaerobiales bacterium
GGAATGAAAAACAACCTGAATATAATCTCTTCCCCGATCCCGGCTGATAAAGAAGCAAAGAAAGAAGTTGGAAAGGGTGGATGCACAAGTTTCCCAATCCCATTATAAAAGCTAAATATATAATCAAATAATATTAATAAAATTCCAGCTATTATACCATAAATAGCTGGAAGTAGAAAACGCTGCTTAATATTTACATTTTGATCCCAAAGTTCTGGAAACCCCAAGCTTAAAGATAGTCTTAAACCTACGTAACCTAAACCGCCGTATAGGACTATCATAATTAGAGCATTAACTAAGGCTACTATCCCTTTACTGGCCGGTAATTGTTGTTGAATATCAATAATATCACCTTGAGGTAAATAGACAGATATCACAGCCGAGATAGTTAAAATAATAATCAATAAGGTATATACCTTGAGTGATTTTTTACTCAATACGTTCACCCCATAGTAATTTTAAGTTAAAATCTATAGCGGCTAGAAGTTTGCACCCTTCCTCTCATAAATAATCTAACAATTAAGAGAGAAACTGGCATAGTGATTAACCATTGAAGAATGGGAGTTAAACCGACATCTGTACCAATCAATAAGGGCATAATATTAGAATAGCCCCATCTACCTAAATATAAAGCATTTACTTCCACATAAAAGCTTACAAAAAGAGCGAATAATAAAATTATAAAGGTGTCTTTAAGATCCCAGTTCGCAAACCATTTCCATTCAAAATTTACAATTGAAACAAAAATATATAATAATAAAGTTACTCCTATATCAAGAATGATTCTACCAATCAGTAGATTATAATGCTCAAATGAAGCCTCACCGTTGATGGTATAAAAGATGCCACACTGGCCATATTCCCAAAGTCCATTTAATGCTGCAGATACAATAATTAATATGAATAAAAAAAGTAGTAACTTTTTCAATATGAAATCCTCCCTAGGGTAAGTTTTATATTTCTATATTAATATAATTATAGAAGAGTCCCCTATTTCCTTTATGAAATTATATTACAATTCATTAATTTTAAACCCAGTGAACTGATTAAGAATATTTTGTGGCAAAGTAATCTATAATTACACCATAGGCGATCCCGGCCAAAAAGCCCGGCCAGTCTCTAAAAGCAGTAGATAAAAAGAAAGCAGTTGTTACTAAAGTACCTAAAATTAGACCTCTTATTATATACCTGTCTTTCATCCAGTTACCGGCAAAGCCAATTAATAAGCCCATAATAATCCTATTATACCACATGGCAAAGAGATATAATCCATTACCGGCATAACCCTGACGGTAACCGACCCCTATTATGCAGAAAATTCCCAAGATAGCCCCAACACCTACGGCTATTTTTAATCTTTTTGTAAGCATAATAATGCCTCCATTAATTTGATTTATTTTAACCTCTGCTTTCTTATTTCTCTAATTTGGTATAGTCTCCTTTATTATTATTTATTTAATTTTTGTAACTCTTTTTCTAATTCCGTAACTCTATCTTTTAACTTACCGGCCTGTGATAAAGCTGATAAAGCAAATACAAAGGCCGGCAAAGCTAAAAAACCTACAAATTCCATTTTTTCACCTTCTTTCTTAATAGTCAGAACTCCTTGCCCATTTAAAAAGTTCATTTAAATTGGCATTTTTCCCATACATTAACATACCCACTCTAAAGATCTTAGCAGCAAGTTTAATAAATAGATAATTTGCAACAGCTAATAAAACCATAACACCCAAAATCTCTATTAAGGGAGGGTTAGAGAAACCCATCCTTATAAGCATAGTCGTGGCCGAAGTAACTGGAATATATGTAAAAATATAACTCAGAAGACCTTCTGGGTTATTTATTATCAAGCTAGAAAAATACAAGGGGATCATAGGAATCATTACCATAAAACCCGTTGATTGAGAACCGGATTGGGCTTCCTTCATACCGGAACCAACAATGGCATTGATAGCAGAAATTAAGATAAAGCCCAATACGAAGAAAATAAACATATACATTATTTTTACTGTAAATAAGGATGTTAAAGAAAATTCGAATACAAACTTTAATACAGTTAAGGCTGAAACCGCCCAAATCGTAATCTGTATTAAACCAATAACCCCATAACCTAGTACTTTTCCCATCATTAAATCCCGCGAATTAATAGAAGATAGAATAATCTCAACTATTCTATTGCTTTTTTCTTTAATTATACTCTGCATCAGGCTGGCACCTGAAAAGATAGATGCTAATACCATGAGCATGGCAAGTCCGAAAGGCAAAAACATCTCCAAAACATTAGAATTAGCATTACCTTCTAAACTTAAGGATTTAGAATTAATATCTATTTCTTTCACCAAGTTATTTATTACCTCTGTCCTATAACCGGACCTTTCAATACGGGCCTCCACAATAATTGGATTTATTAGTTCTTTAATGCGGTCAGTTTCTATTCCCTGGATATCACTGAAAAAATAATTGACTGTATTCGTTTCTAATACACCTTGTGGTATTACTAAAAAACTACTTAAATTATTATTTTCTATTTCCTGAGCTATCTCTCCCTCATCTAAATTATCATAAAAAATAAAATCAACATTGCCTGTTTCTAAAGCTTCTAATTCATTATTTGTTATTACCTTAGAGCTATTATTAATGCCTACCACTAATTTATCTGTTTCTTCAGTACGGGCAGAAAAATAACCAACACTAACCCCAATAATCAATATTATTAGGGGAACAAAAAAGGTCATTATAATAAAGGTTTTATTTTTAATAATAGTTTTGATTTCCCATTTAGCTACTTTGAGACTATCCTTCAATGTTATTACCTCCCTTCGCTGCATTAACGAATATTTCATGTAGAGGGGGTTTAACTATTGAAATTTCATCAACATCAATTTTCTTGGAAAGAAATGATAAAAATTCTTTAATATTAACATCATTTTTTATATTGAAAGTCACTTCATTATTTTCTATTTTAATATCAGAAACATTTACTATATTTTTAATAAAACCAACATCACTTTTGGACTTCAAAATTACTTTCTTTTCATTATATCCATCTTTAATTTCATCTATATTACCATATAAAACTCTTTTTCCTTTATTGATCATAAAAATACGGCTGCATACTTCTTCTACCAGATTCATCCTATGAGAGGAAAGCAATATTGTCGTACCATCTTTAGTTAAATTACTGATTATTTCTTTAAATAATTCCTGATTTACAGGATCTAAACCAGAAAAAACTTCATCTAAGATCAATAATTTAGGTTTATGTATAACTGAAATTATAAATTGAACTTTCTGCTGCATTCCTCTTGATAAGTCTTCTATTTTATTATTTTTATACTCTTCTAAATCAAACAATTCTAACCATCGCAAGGCTTCACTTTTAGCTTCTTTTTTATTCATGCCTTTTAGATCTGCAAAATAAAGAATAGTATCTAATACTTTGGTCGAATCATAAATACCTCGCTCTTCCGGTAAATAGCCGATCTTTTTTTGATCAGGAATTAGATCTCTGTTTAATTTTATTTCTCCAGTATCAGGCTGAAATATATCCATTATCATTCTTATAATAGTAGTTTTACCGGCTCCATTCGGTCCTAATAACCCCAATACTTCTCCTTTTTTTACCTCAAAGGAAACCTTATCTACTGCTTTTGTATTTTGAAATGATTTCTCTATATTATTTATATTCATCACATATTCTGACATGCTTATACCTCCAAAGAAATATTTTTCACTATCAATTTTATTCTAATTGAATATTATTTGATAATCAAGCATTTTAATTAATATTAATTAATTCTTAATATTTTTAAGATAATTATAATAAATCTCTATTTTGTAAAATGCTTACTTTTTTAAAGTAAATATATCTAATATAATTCTTGTTGAATGAAGGATATTCGTCCTTTTAATTGAATAATATACATTAGAAAAGTGGAACAAAATATAAAGGAGGTTATAAATGTAATGTCTGAATATCATGAGTTAGAAGAAAAGATGGACGAAAAAACCCTTGATACAGCTAGAATTTTAAATAGTTTGAAAGAGGAAGTTGAAGCAGTCAACTGGTATAACCAGCGTGCAGCTGCTACTAGTGATCCCGATGTTAAAGCAATATTAGAACACAACCGCGATGAGGAGATTGAACACGCGGCCATGGCTTTAGAATGGTTGAGAAGAAACGTTCCCGCCTGGGAAGAAGAATTAGGTACTTATCTCTTCACCGAAGCACCAATTACTGAAATTGAAGAAGAAGGTGAAGGTGAAGAAGAATCGGAAGATTCAGGTGGATTAGACATTGGTAACATGAAATAAATATCCTTAAGGAGGTATGAAAATGGATTTACTAAAAAGAGATCTTGCTCCATTAACAGAAAAAGCCTGGGAAGAAATTGATGATAGAGCAGCCGAAGTATTTAAAACTCAACTAACTGCTCGTAAATCAGTTCATGTAGAAGGTCCCAAAGGTATAGATTTTAATGCAATTTCTGAAGGTAAATTGGGAATAATCAAAGGCAATAAAGATGAAGTAAGAAGCAGCAAATATAAGGTAACTCCCCTTTTAGAAGCCCGTTATACATTCGAGTTAAATAGATGGGAAATGGATAATCTAGAAAGAGGGGCAAAAGATGTAGACTTAGGACCACTCGAAGAAGCCGTAGAAAAAATGGCAGAATTTGAAGATAATGCTGTATATAATGGATTTGAAGCAGGTAACATCAAAGGCCTAATGGACCATGCCAAAAAATCATTATCCTTCGGCAAAGATGATTCTTCAATAATGGACGCCATTACTGAAGGCATGATAATGCTGCAGGATGTTTATGCAGATAAGCCTTACAGCTTAATCGTTGGTAAAGAAGCTTATTCAAGGTTGCAAAAACAGGTTAAGGGTTATCCCCTCATCCGCAGAGTTGAAGAATTAATTGGCTCAGAAGTAGTCTTCAGTGAAGAAATTGAGGGAGCGCTTTTAATCCCTTATGACCATGATGATTTAGAATTAACAATAGGTCAGGATTTCTCAATTGGATATGAAGAACATGATAGTAAAAATGTACAACTATTCATCTCCGAATCCTTCATGTTCAGAGTAATAGATCCTGAGATTATTGTTAAATATACAGTTTAACCTCAAATAATAAATTGATTAATAATAGATGAAGTAAAGGACAGCACGTTTAGTGCTGCCCTTTTTAATGTCTTATTTTGCTTTGAAGTTTTTATATTTAATCAAATCTTCTTTTTTATTGATGTTAAAAAATATTCTATCCGTATCTGCTATCTCTTCTATTTTGTCTTCTGCTATCCTATTAATCTTTATCTTTTCAAACAGATTATCAAAATTTAATTTTTCTTCTCTTATTAAGTCCAATACTTCAACTTTTATATTTTTTTTATAAATACCCACAAAGGGTTCTAAATATCCGTTCTTTTCCG
>DATGCJ010000094.1:0-7039 GCA_035312025.1 Halanaerobiales bacterium
GTTTTCTAGTTCGTCGATAATCTTTTCTTGATTTTTTAGCTCCGATAACTTTTCTTTTAAGTCATCTTTATATTCTAAAATCTCCTCGATTGAATCTCCATATTTGCGCTTTAACCTGTTAATCAAGTCCAGTCTTTCCTCCACCTTGTTTAGTTCATTTTTATCAAATTCCGCACTGGATATATAATCATCGAGTCTAAAACTTAATTCTTCTAACTCATAATAGATATTTTGTAGGCTTTGATGGAAGTCAGCCAGGCTATCATCATACTCCTTGTATTCTTCTAAATTCTTCATGTAATGCCCAACCTTATCCATCAGACCGGACTGACTATAGTCCTCTGCATTTATAAGACTATCAATTTCACCGCAGAGAGCATAGATATCTTCCATATTAGAGAGCTTCTTATACTTTTTAAAAAGCTCTTCATCTTCTCCGGTCTCTAAATTTGCTTTTGTAATTTCATCAATCTGAAACTGATAAAGATCTATCTTTCTTGCCCTACTCTGCTCATCTATATCGAGATTACTCAGCTTATTTTTTATATTTTGTATCTCGCTGAAGTAATCCTTAACTTCTCGTTTAAGATCTTTAATATCATTTTTAATATACTGGTCCAGTATCATTAGATGAGTATCCTCATTTAAAAGACTCTGCTGTTCGTGTTGGCCGTGGATATCAACTAAATATGGTGCGATTTCTTGAATTAAGGAAACTGTTACCAGTTGACCATTAATCCGGCCTTTATTACGACCATCTTCATTAATCTCTCTTGAGATTAAGAGCATCTCATCTTCTGGACTGATCCCATTTTCACTTAATATTTCATCTAATTCCTGTTTTTGATCCGGGTAAAAAAGAGCTTCTATGTAAGCAGAACTCTCATTGGTCCTAATTACTTCTTTATAGGCTCTTGCCCCCATTAAGATATCAAGTGCATCAAGTATTATCGATTTTCCTGCCCCTGTTTCACCGGTTAACACACTGAAACCGGGCTTTAATTCTATATTAAGTTCATCAATTAAAGCGAAATTTTTTATATTCAGTTCAGATAACATTAATGTCCTCCCATTATTAAACCATTAATTTTTTTAAATCTTCAAAGACTTCTTCCGTCTTATTGGACGGTTTAACAATTAAAAGAAGGGTATCGTCTCCGGCCACACTACCTATAATATGACGCCAGTTTGCATTGTCTAAGGCCTCTCCCAAACCACCGGCTGTACCTTTTACAGTTTTTAAAAGGATAACATTGTCACTGTAATCGATATCGGCTACCAGATTATTGAACATCTTTTTTAACCAGTATTTGTTTTCAGCACTTGACTTCTGATTGGCAAGTGCGTACTTATAGCCGCCGTCTTCGTCCGGTATTTTAATTAGACCAAGCTTTTTGATATCTCTTGATATCGTAGCCTGTGTGACCTTAATACCTTCTTCCTCCAATCTCTCAACTAATTCTTCCTGAGTACTAATTACCTCATTTTTAATTAGATTTAAGATTTTAAGTTGTCTTTTGTTTTTCATCGGTTTCCCCCCTAAACTAATCCTACTCTCATCTTGTTTCTTAATATTGTATAGAATGTCCTATCTGGAAATTTAATCAAAGAAATTTCCTGTTGTGAAGACTTGATCCGTACAATATCATCTTGTTTGATCTTGATGGAATCTCTTCCATCGGTTGTTAAAAATATCTTATCCTTTTGACCCTCAACATCGATTTCGATAATCTCATCATCGGATATTACCATCGGTTTCACATGGACCGCATGTGGGCAAAGTGGAGTAATCAAAAGGGCCTTAACCTGGGGATTAATGATGGGACCACCGGCCGAAAAAGAATAGGCCGTCGAACCTGTTGGTGTGGATACGATAATTCCATCTCCCCGGTAAGAATTTACAAACTCTTTATTTATATGCATATCAACCTTCAACATCTCGCCATCGGCTGCCCTATTAATGACAACATCATTGACGGCGTATTTCTTTTGAACATCTTCACCAGCTCTTTTTAAACATACTTCTAAGGTATTCCTGTTTTCAATCCTGTAATTATCAGCAATAATATGATCAAGAGCTTCCCCTAATTCATTGGTCTCGATCTCGGTTAGAAAACCAATTCTACCCAGATTAATTCCCATCAAGGGAATACCGGTCCCAATAAAATTTAAAGAAGTATGTAAAAAGGTGCCGTCTCCCCCAAAAACAATTATTAAATCGGCTTTTTTGCGCAGGAAGTCATAACTAGCTCTTTTATGGTTTAAATCTAGTTCTTTAGCTCCTTCTTTTTCTAAAAGATAGTCTAGGTCTTTTTCTTTAATTAACTCAATTAACCTTTTTGATACCTCTAAAGAATTATCTTTTTCTGTATTTAAAACAAGGCCGATAGTTTTGATATTACCCATCTCCTTTATTAGAGTTCTCTATGAGCTCTATCTATTACCTCTTCGATCTTTTTACCCCATTTAAACAGATCATTCTCATATCCCTGTGTATTTTGCAGGTGCAGCAAGTACTCTATATTTTTACTGGAAGCCCCCGTAATGGGAGAAAAATCTAAATCCTTTAATATTAAGTCATGTTCATCAAAAAACTGACTTAATTTAGTTATTACTTCCTGATGTATCTTTTTGTCATTTACAATACCTTTTTTACCAACCTTATCCTTGCCTGCTTCAAACTGTGGTTTGATCAGGGCGATGATATCTCCCTCGGCTGTTAAAAACTCCAGGGCTTTTGGTATGATAAGTCTCAGAGAAATAAAGGACACATCTGTAACGATTAAAGGCACTTTTACAGGTAACTTTTCGGGTTCTATATAGCGGAAGTTGGTTCTTTCAATCACTTCAACCCGCTCATCCTGTCTTAACTTCCAGGCCAGCTGTCCATAGCCAACATCGACAGCATATACTTTTTTTGCGCCCTTTTGCAGGAGGCAGTCTGTAAATCCTCCGGTCGAAGCCCCGATATCGATGGCTTCTTTCCCATTTGGATTTACATCAAATATTTTTAAAGCTTTCTCAAGTTTTAACCCACCCCGGCTGACATAAGGGAGTGAGTCACCTTTTATCTCTATTTCGGCATCCGCTAAAACCCTGGTACCGGGTTTGTCTACCAGTTTATTATCAACATATACTTCTCCCGCCATAATGGCTCGCTGGGCCTTGTTGCGGGAGGGAAAAAAATCTCTATTGGTTAAAAGAACATCTATGCGTTCTTTGGATGCCATACTTCACCCTCCAGATTGCCTTTAAAGAAATCTGCAGTGGTCTGGGCAATTCCGGCCGAATTAAGATTATACATGGCCCTTAACTCAGCTTGGGTCCCGTGGGTTACAAATTCATCAGGTAAACCCATTCTCTTTACGGAGATTGTCTTAATATTTTCATTTTCAATAAATTCAAGTACTGCACTACCGAAGCCCCCGTTGAGGACGTTTTCCTCTACAGTTATTACCTTATTGTAATTGACGAACTTCTTTCTCAACAGGTTTTCATCGAGAGGTTTTATAAACCTTGCATCAATAACCTCGGCATTTATCCCCATTTTCTTTAAGTCCTTGACAGCCTCTAAAGAGGGATAAACCATCGAGCCTACCGCTAAGATTAAAATATCGCCGGGATCCGTCATAATTTCTGCCTTTCCGATCTCTAACTGCTTTAGCTTTTCATCGAGACAGACTCCATAACCCTCTCCGCGTGGATAGCGTACAGAGGTTGGCCCTTCGTGCTTAACAGAAGTCCAGATCATATGCTGTAACATGTTTTCATCACGAGGTGCCATCACAACCATATTGGGAATCATGCGCATATAGGTTAAATCAAAGGCACCATGGTGAGTTTCCCCATCATCACCGACCAGACCGGCCCGGTCTAAAAAGAGAGAAATCGGTAAGTTCTGTAAGGCAACATCTTCTACCACTTGGTCAAAGGCTCTCTGCATAAAGGTCGAATAAATTGAAACTAAAGGTCTTAAACCCCCTCTTGCCATTCCGGCTGAAAGGGTCACAGCATGCTGCTCGGCAATACCAACATCATAAAACTCGTCTGGATATTCTTTTTCAAAAATATCTAGTCCAGTTCCCGAAGCCATTGCAGCTGTAATACCAACCACTTGATTTCCTAACTTCTCTCTTATCTTAACAGCCGTATGTCCAAATACCTGACTATAGGTCTTATATGTCTTACAGCTCTTTGCTTCCCCATTACTGATGTCAAAAGGAGAAACTCCGTGGTATTCACTCGGCTTTTCTTCGGCTAAATTGTAGCCTTTACCTTTAGTTGTATTAACATGAATTAAGACCGGTCCTTTGATATCATCGGCCTTCTTAAAGTTGCGTACCAGGTCTTCAATATTATGACCATCAATCGGACCTAAATAGGTAAAACCGAGTTCTTCGAATAAGATACCGGTAATAAATACGTACTTTAAACCTTTTTTGACTCTATCGACAGACTTAGAAACTCCTCCCCCAATCTTGGGAATTCTTTCGATTATAAATTCAATATCTTCTTTTAGTTTACTTAAGACAGGGTCGGTTCTCACCTTTGTCAGATAGTTAGATAAAGCCCCTACATTAGGTGAAATTGACATATTATTATCATTTAAAATTACATTCATGTCAACACCAAGATGTCCCGCATTATTTAAGGCCTCTAAAGCCATACCAGCAGTTAGGGCCCCATCACCTATGACGGAATAAATGCGTTCTGTACTATTGAGCTTATTACGGGCCAAAGCTAAGCCTAAAGCAGATGAAATTGAAGTTGAAGTATGGCCGGCTTCAATTATATCATGCTCACTCTCGCTTCTTTTTAGATAACCGCTTAAACCACCCTTCTGACGGATGGTGTGCATCTTATCTTTACGACCGGTTAAGATTTTATGGGTATAACTCTGATGACCTACATCCCAGACGATCTTATCAATGGGACTCTTTAAATGGTGATGTAAAGCCACCGTTAATTCTACTACCCCTAAATTTGAGGCCAGATGGCCGCCTGTTTCAGATATTGTTTCTAAAAGAAAATTTCTTATTTCTTTCGATAATTTATTTAATTCTTTATGAGAAAAGTCCTTTAAATCCTCAGGACTCTCCACTCTATCAAGCAGTTCACTCATTTCTACTTCCCCCTACAGTTCTTCACATTATATTATAATTATTATATATTTTACACAAATTGTTCTGTATAAATTTGAAAAGCATAATAATTATAACATAACTAAAGTATACCTGCAATTTAACTCTCTCTATATAAGATAAAATCGATAAGTTTAATCAAAAATTGGCTGTTTTCAAAGGGCTCTAATTCCTTTTTAGCTGACTCTGCGGTCTCTTTTGCCTTTGATTTTGCCTCTTTCAGCCCAAGAAGAGAAACATAAGTACTTTTATTAGATTTTTCATCACTACCTACTTCTTTGCCTAAAACTTCAGAATCACCTGTTTTATCCAATATATCATCGGTTATCTGGAATAATAAGCCTAATTTAGTGGCATAACTTTCTAAGGCATCCATCTCTTTTTCAGTGGTCTGGGCACAGTATGCACCACCTAGAATAGCGGCCTTAAATAAAGCACCTGTTTTTAAAAGGTGAATATTATTTAAATTATCAAAATCAACCCTGATATCTTCAAACTCTAAATCAAGGGATTGGCCCCCAACCATACCTCTAAAACCGGCCATCTGGGCTGTTAAGTTAATAATCTTCACTTTATCCTCAGCTGGTAAGTTGAGATCTGACAGCACCTCAAAGGCCAGGGTTAAAAGCGCATCACCCGCTAAAATAGCCATGCCTTCTCCAAATACTTTATGGTTACTTAACTGACCCCTTCTGTAATCATCATCGTCCATAGCCGGTAGGTCATCATGGATCAAAGAATAGGTATGAATAAATTCTAAGGCAATTCCCAGATCATAAGCAGTTTCTAAATCTCCCTTTAACATCTCTGCCACTTTTACAGTTAAGATCGGTCTGATTCTCTTCCCACCTGCTTTTAGGGAATACTCTAAGGAGTCTATAATATTTTTTAAAGATGAATTAGATTTAGCACGATAATTATCTATCTTTGCAGCAATCTTTTTATCGATCTTAGCTTTTTCTGTTTTAATTATTTCATTTATTTTCTTCATCGATACCACCTTTTAGCTTTAAAAAGAGAGAAGGGCAAATTACACCCTTGCTCTCTTTATCTTTATTTTTTATCTTTTCTTGTTTTTCCAGTCCAGGGCACCAACCGGACAGATATCAATACATTCTCCACAATCAGTACAATCCAGTGGAAGTGGTTTACCAAATTCGGTACCCACTCTTGTATAGTAACCTCTTTCCTTGAATTCTAAGAGGTATTCGTTCACTACTTCTTTACAGACCTTGATACAGGCCTCACATTTAATACATTTGCCGGGATCTCTGATGATCTCGGGATGCCTCATATCATATTCGAAGCGGACCTTTTCTCCCACCATAGCTTCAGGGTGAGCTTTGTATTCTTCGGAATAATCTTTGAGCTGACAATCGTTTTTATAAGAACAACTGCATTCAATACAGCGTTCTGCCTCTTTTTTGACCTCTTCTTCTGTTAGGGTTTTATTGGTTTCAGCAAAAGTACTTACCCTTTTGTCTTCAGAAATATATTCTAAGGTAGCCCGCTCTCTTTCGACCGGTTCTTTAACCAGGACCAGTTCATCTTGTGTTAAGTCCTGCCAGTGTCCGCGGGACACATTAATAATATAATCTTTTTCATATTCTTCTCCATTTAAGAAGGCCTCAATACTATCAGCAGTCTGTCGGCCGGCTCCAATTGCTTCTACGACCGTAGCTGGACCGGTTACACAGTCTCCGGCTGAAAAGATATTGTCTTCTACATGGTAATTTTCATCTTTTGCATCTACATCTCCCCAACGATTAGTTGGTACATTTTCAGGTGCATCTGTACTCTGTCCGATAGCAGCTATCACTGTATCAGCTTCTACTTCAAATTCACTACCATCAATCGGAATCGGTTTGCGGCGGCCGGAAGCATCTTTTTCTCCCAGT
>DATGCJ010000095.1:0-4404 GCA_035312025.1 Halanaerobiales bacterium
CCTGAATATCTTACCATATTAAATTTATTGTTAAAAGTAAGGTGATCTCCTAGTTCTGTGGTTAAAGCAAATTCGCTATCAGATACGAGCTGCATAGGACTATACATTTCTCCCAAATACTCTACCTTATAAAGGTTAGAATGGAATTTTTGATTAATATTTAAGGAGTTAAAACTACCAATATTTAAATTATTGTCATAAATCAACTCTAAACGTGCTCTATTACCTTCTATTTGGCTGTCAGCCTCAAAGTAATGGCCGAACTGGAATAAGTACTCAAAATCACCGGCCGGTGTATATTCGGCCGTAAATTCGGGGTCTTTATAAAAGGCTACTTCATCTTCAGCCGAAAAGTTAGGATCATATCTCTCCCACAGTAAAGTATACTTGTATTCACTGTAAGCTTTACTGATATAACCTTTACCTCCCCATCTGGTTTGTTTTTCAGCCTCTGGTTCAATGGCTTCTTCATACTCATATTCAATCCCGGTTTCCCAGTCATTACCCCAATCATTTACTATGTCAGCCGTTCTTTCTTTGTATTCTTCTAGACCATCTTCGGGGTCATAATCATAATCTATATCATAACCTAGATCTACATCTAAAGAATCAAAGTATCTATCACGAAAAGAGATATCAGCACCATAGGATTTTATATCATTATCGTTGCTTTCATAGTAGTCAACACTGTCATAATAAGTATCTATATTGATATTTCTATCATCAATAGAATTACTAAAAGAAAGTTTGGTTTCTAATTCTTCTTTTTCATCATATTCTTGATAGAAGTAAGAAAACTCTTCCTGCCAGTTTTCTCCTTTATATTGATGGTAAAATTCTCCTTCCCAGTTAAATAGATTAGGTAAGTTTATATTATTCTCCTGGGTATAGTAATATAGATAACTTTTATGGTTTGAACTATGAACTAAGTACTGTTTAAGGCCGCCTGCAAAGCCGGTCTTCGTATAATAGTCCATATAGAGGCTTCCAGGTAGATCAAGTCGGTCTAAATAGTAATTATAGGTTGTCTTTAAAAACCAGCCTCTACGGCTGTTATAACCGACTCTCGGGAAGAAATTTTGTTCATCATCTTCTAATGATATATATAAATAAGGCCAATAAAAAAGGGGCAGTTTGCCCCCTAGTTCTCTGAATACGACATGGTAAGCCTTTAAATATTCATTAGGAGAAATTTCAATCCGGCGGGCATCAAAGTAATAATGAGGTTCTTCAAAATCACAGCCTGTTATATCTCCCGGTAGTAGCTCAATGTTTTCAGGCTGTTTAAATATTTTTTCTCCTTCACCTTTAACTTTAACATTGATCAGCTCGGATCTTAGATAAATGTTTTCATATTTTCCATTTACTTCTCCCTCTATTTTTACCATGTTTTGTTTTGGATCATAACTTACAGATTTACTGTTTAGAGTCAACTCCTCAGCGGCAGCAGTTGAATTTATCGGTATGATTGTAAAAATCAAAAATAATACTAATAAACCGGGTAAAATTTTATACAGTAATTTTTCAAATGATTCCTGTAAGAATAAGATTAATAAACCTAACAGTAAGAATATTATATTGGGCAGCCAGGCTGCTAATAAAGGAGGTAGTAGTTCATTTCTCCCCAGTGATCTGCAGACGGACTGCAGTAAGTAATAACCAAATATTATGATGATTGTAAAGGTGATATTAACAGCCCTGCTTTTTTTATTGGTTAAACTTAGCGGGACAGCAATTAATACAAATATAAAAGCAACCAGGGGCTGTGCTAACTTTAAGTGGTAGTCTACAAGCAGTGAATTAACATTGATCCCGCTTTTTCTAAATAGTTTAATATTTTTGGCCAGTTCTTTTCGGCTCATTTCATCGGTCGTTTTTTGGTTACCGTACATTTCCTGCATTTCTTCCGTTATTTGAAATTCCATCTGTTTGAACTGGCTTTCTAATATAATATTACCCTCACTATTATACTCGTGTATTATCCCATTTTGTAAAACCCAGACATTTTCATTGATAACACCCTTATTGGCAGTAATTACTTCCGGAAAGTTTTCTTCATCTTGATTTTTCTTGATGTTATATATGATAATATTTTGTAATAAGTCCTCTTCTTCTTTATATTCTTTTACATAAAAAAGTCTGCCTTTCGGGCCTTTAAAAAATACTTCTTCCTGGGTATTTGGCATACTTTCCTTTAAGATTGTATTTCTTATTATATTTTTTGCTTTATGGTTAGACCACGGTACTACTTCTTCATTAAAGACAAAAGTAAGGCCGCTAACAACAATACCTAATATCAATACAGGTATTATTAGCCGATAAAGGCTAATACCGCCCATCCGAAAAGCAGTAATCTCATTTTCCCTGTTTAATCTTCCGATCCCGGTCATTGTTGAAAACAATACTGCAATAGGGAAAGTCCTTACTATAATATCAGGTAGATTATATAATAATAATTCTAATACTAAGGGTATAGGTACATCTTTAACTATTATCAGGTCTGTAAGTTGGAAGAGAAAGTTTCCCAATAGTATTATTGTTATTATTATTACAGAAGCTAAAAAGGGCAGAGCGATTTCTTTTATTATGTATTTATCTAATATTTTAATATGATTTTTGAACATTAAAACCCCTCATAATTTTCTAAATAACTATATTTATTAATCATTCTTATTTATTTTATCATAAATTTCTTTTGTTAGCATTTATCTATACTTTATTTATCAATTATAAATTCAACTTCTTTATTTTTTATCTCATAATTATTATTTTCCATTGATATGATTAAATTATAAGTACCAGCTTTTAAATCAGTAACATCTATCTTTTCTGCAAACTTTATTGAACTATTTTTTTCAATTGTATTATAAGTGAAGGCCTGGGTAAACATCTTGCCTTTTTCCCAGTTATATATAATATCATTATTTTTATCTTTAATTAAAATATTGTATTTTTGACTGGTGCTAAATTCTAAAGTGATCTTTTCCTCAGCTTGATTATTTAAAATAATTTCAATATCTAATACATCTTTATCATCAATTTTTTGTTGGGTTAGTCTTAATTCAATATCTATTAATTTCTTATTATCATTTGTCTCACTAATTTCTTTAGCGAAGATCTTTTCTACTAATTCATAAGGAACCAATACATGTTCGTTTAATTTTATCGGCTTACAGCAGATATTGAAATTCCCGGTATTTGACCTGATCTCTTTGTTGTTTAAAGAAAATGCATAATAGTTGGAGTTATAAATTATTAACAATCTGTTTTCTTCTATAGAATACATCGAAAAGTTTTCTAATTCTTTAAACTGTTCGATTGGTACAAAACTATTGTTTTTTATTGTTTCAGGTTCAATGTTAAAATTTATATCTAAATTATCAACTTTTAAAGCAGCAGAAAAAGTAAGACTTGTAAAAACAAACATAAATACTAATATTAATATAAAACATTTTTTCATAAGCCATTCATCTCCTGTATTACTCACTTTTGACTTCAGTCATATTCATTACTTCGATATTTGTATTATCATTTTGTGGAATATAATACATCTCAATGTCAATATTGTTATAAAGGGAGTTTTCTAAAAGATTTATTTCTTTTTCATATTCTCCGTAATAATCTCCTTTATTTATAATTTTATCATCATTAACATCTCTCCAACCTATAATATATACCTTATCTTCCACAATCTCATCTAATTTATAAGTATTATCTCTGTCTACAGTTTCAAATTCACTTTTTATATCAATTGAACCGTTTTCTTTGGTAGCAGCAAATATATAAGGTTTTTTAAGCCTTTTATCTAGTAAAGCCCCATAGGCATCTACTAAACCATACCCATATGTACTATCTTTGCCTGAAGGGAGGAGGTCCACAGCAGTAGATGTAAGTCTATCCTTAATATTATCAGGACTTACTCCCTGGCTTAATAATAATGATGCTACTCCACTGACATAAGGTGTAGCCATTGAAGTCCCTTCCATTAGCACATATTCATTAGTGTATTCTGTTCCGTTCTGATAATATCCGCTGGTACTTAAAATTCCATTACCATTTCCACCTGGGGCAACCAGGTCTAATTCAGGACCTGTATTTGAATAAGAGGCAATATTATTATTTATATCGGTGGCACCAACTGCTATTGTTTCTGGAGCAGAAGCGGGATAAAGAATTTGACCACCTGTATTTCCTGCTGCTGCAATAAGAATGATTCCTTCTTCAGAAGCATTTTTTAATGAATCTCCAATAGTATTACTTAACGTATTATAGGTATTTGAACCACCAAAACTCATATTGATAATGTCTACATTCTGATCAATTGAATATTCTATAGCTTCTGCTATATCACTGGTTTGAGCCTCTTTATTTTTAAATACTCTAATCGGAATCATTTCAACATTA
>DATGCJ010000096.1:0-8031 GCA_035312025.1 Halanaerobiales bacterium
CCATTAAAGGGATCAAAAGTAATATTAAAGCAGAAGGTAGTTATACTAAAATGAAAGAAAAATCGGTCGGGAAAGATACAACTACCGGCCACTGGGAATTAGCCGGTTTGGTCTCTGAACGGCCTTTTCCGGTTTATCCGAATGGTTTTCCGGACGAAGTAATAAAATCTTTTGAAAAAAAGATAGGAAAAGAAGTATTAGGTAATAAACCGGCTTCTGGAACTGTAATTATAGAGGAATTAGGAGAAGAACATTTAAATACTGGTAAACCGATTGTCTATACCTCAGCTGATAGTGTTTTCCAAATTGCGGCCCATGTAGATATAATTTCTGTTGAAGAACTCTATGAGATGTGTGAAATAGCCCGTGAGATACTGCAGGGTGAACACGGAGTAGCGAGGGTAATTGCCCGACCCTTTGTGGGAGAACTGGGCAGCTTTACCAGAACAGAACGCAGAAAAGACTTTTCTTTGGCTCCACCGCGTGCAACTGTGCTTGATAAGTTAAAAGCTCGTGGAATTTCTGTGATGGCGGTGGGCAAGATAGAAGATATTTTTTCCAATAAAGGGATTACAGATTCGAACCACACCGTAGATAATATGGACTCGGTTGATGCCGTAATTGACTATTTAAAAGAAGATAAGAAGTCCTTTATCTTTGCAAACCTGGTTGAGTTTGATATGGTTTATGGACACAGGCGTAATGCGAAGGGTTATGCTAAGGCCTTAAAAGATTTTGATATCAGACTACCAGAGATCATAGATAATATGAAAGAAGATGATCTATTGATGATAACAGCCGACCACGGCTGTGACCCAACCTTTAAAGGGACTGACCATACCAGAGAATATGTTCCTTTATTGGTCTATGGAGATAAAATAAAAGAGGATTATCAGTTACCTATAAGAGAATCTTTTGCTGATATTGCAGCTACTGTAGCTGAAGTATTTAATTTAGAAGATTTCAAGAACGGCCAAAGTTTTTTAAGTAATATAATAAAGGGGGATAATAATGATTGATAAGATTGAAGAAGCTGCTGACTATATCGAAGGTGAAATTAAGATAGAACCAGAGATTGCTTTGATTTTAGGTTCGGGCTTAGGTGTATTAGCAGAAGAAATTGAAGACAGTACAGTTATTAAATATGAGGATATTCCGAACTTTCCGGTTTCGACCGTAGAAGGCCATGCCGGCCAGTTTGTAATTGGAACTTTAGAGGATAAGAAGGTAATGGCAATGCAGGGTCGTTTCCATTACTATGAAGGTTACAGCATGCAGGAGATTGCTTTACCGATAAGAGTTATGTATAAATTAGGTATTAACAATCTCGTCGTAACCAATGCGGCCGGTGGTATCAATAGAAACTTTGACCCCGGTAACTTTATGGTCATTCAGGATCACATCAATTTAATGGGGGATAATCCCCTTAAGGGAGAGAACTTTAAAGAATTCGGACCGCGTTTTCCTGATATGTCCGAAATATATAATGAGGATTTAAGAGAATTAGCTGAAAAAGTGGCAGTTGAAAACAAGATAAAAACGGTTAAAGGTATTTATGTCGGACTGGAAGGTCCCAGCTATGAAACACCGGCTGAAATACGCTATTTAAGAGGAACGGGAGCCGATGCAGTTGGGATGTCAACTGTACCGGAGACCATAACTGCGAACCATATGGGAATGAATATCTTAGGTATCTCTTGTATAACAAATATGGCGGCTGGTGTATTGCCGAAACCGCTTGACCATAAAGAAGTTATTGAGATTGCGGATAAGGTTAAACCTAAGTTTTCAACTTTAATTAAAGGTATTTTAAGAAAAATGTAAACCGGGAGGTTTTAATGTGAGGGTATATGACTTGATTTTAAAGAAAAGAGAAGGTCATGAACTAACAAAAGAAGAAATAGACTATTTAATTAAGGGGTTTACAAACGGTAATATTCCCGATTATCAGATGTCAGCTTTCGCAATGGCGGTCTATTTCAACGGAATGACCGACCGTGAAACAGCTGATCTAACGATGGCTATGGTTGAATCGGGTGATCAAATAGATTTAGCAAAGATAGAGGGAACCAAAGTAGATAAACACAGTACCGGTGGGGTAGGTGACACCACCTCCCTGGTATTAGTACCCTTAGTTTCAGCCGCCGGCATCCCGGTCGCCAAGATGTCGGGCCGGGGGTTAGGACATACCGGTGGTACCATCGATAAATTAGAGTCGATTCCCGGTTTTAAGACCGATTTAAGTATGGATAAATTTATTAATAACGTCAATAATATTAAAGCTGCTATCGCCGGTCAGACCGGTAATTTAACTCCAGCTGATAAACAGCTTTATGCCTTAAGGGATGTAACAGCTACCATAGAATCTATCCCGATGATTGCCAGCAGTATCATGAGTAAAAAGATTGCTGGTGGGGCTGATGGTATAGTTCTTGATGTCAAAGTTGGCTCCGGTGCCTTCATGAAAACTCTGTCCAATGCAAAAAAATTAGCAGAGATCATGGTAAATATAGGTCAACATCTAGGCCGTAATACTATTGCCGTTCTTACTGATATGGAACAGCCCTTAGGTTATGCGGTCGGCAATAATCTTGAGGTTAAAGAAGCTATTAATACTTTAAAAGGTGAGGGGCCGAGTGACTTAAGAGAACTTTGTTTAACACTTGGTGCAAATATGCTGAAACTGGCCGGTAAAGTAGATGGTTTTAAAGAGGGGTATGAAATTTTAGTAGAGAAATTAACCAAGGGAGAAGCCTTTAATCAGTTTAAAAAGATAGTAGAAAATCAGGGTGGAGATCTCAGTTATATTGAGAACCCTGCTAAGTTTAAAAAAGCAGACCATGTATTTGAAGTAAAAGCCAAAAGTACAGGCTATTTAAACCAGCTTAAGGCCCTTGATATCGGTTTGGCTGCCATGTTAGTGGGAGCCGGCCGTGAGAAAAAGGGAGACGAAATTTTAAATGAAGTAGGCGTTATCTTGCATAAAAAATATGGTGAACATGTAAATAAGGATGAAATAATTGCAAGCCTGCATTATAATAAAGATGATGATAACTTAATTGAAGCAAAAGAGAAATTAAAAAATTCATTTGTGATTAAAGATGAAGTACCTAAGCAAAGAGACTTAATCTTTGAAATAGTTGATTAAACTGTTTGTAATGAACAAGGAGTGAAAATAATGAGTAAATTTGATGGGGAGAGACTCCCGGTAGATATCTTTCAAATTGACCAAGAAAGGATGAGACAGGGTTGGTATTCTGATGTATACTTTAGAAATGTAAGTAGAATATTAACTAAGCTCTCAGAAGAAGGATATAGATTTAAAGATGAAGATATTGGAAATTTAGAAGTGGAAATGCAGATTTTTCCGAGGCGGAAGCCCTTCTGTATTTTAGGTGGTATTGATGAAGCTCTTTCCATTTTAAAAAAATCAACCGGTTATGAAAAAGAAGATGGAGAGTTTGTACAAACTTTTGATGAGTTAGAAGTAATGGCCTGTCATGATGGTGAAAAAGGCTATTACAAGGGTAATCCGGCCCGGGTAGACCCTGTAATGAAAATCAGGGGCAGGTATCGAGACTTTGCCCACCTGGAGACTCCCATTATTGGATCTTTAACCGAGGCTTCCCGGATTGCTACCAATGTCTATCAGGTAATGGAGGCCGCCCGGGGCAAAGACATATTGTTTTTCCCGGCCCGATTTGCCCATTATAAACTACAGGCCTTACATGGTTACGCTTATTCCTTAGGCGTCAATGCCTATAATGAAGACTATGGGCAGAACATGACCCGCTATGTATCGACCGATGAACAGGGTGCCTGGTGGGGCGGTAAAGGTGGTGGAACGATCAGCCACTCCTATATCGCCACCTTTTTAGGTAATACAACGGAAGCAATGCTGCAGTTTTCAAGACTGATGCCCAAGGATGTTAACCGGATTGCCTTGGTTGATTTTGATAACGACTGCGTAAATACCACGTTAAAGGTCCTTAAGGCCATGTTTGATAAATATATTGAACTGAAAGAAGCCGGTAAAGAAGAAGAGGCTTCAAAATATAAGTTGTTTGGGGTAAGGCCTGACAACTCTTCCAGTTTAAGAGATAAAAGTATCGAGCCCTTAGGAGATAAAAAGCTGGATAATGGGGTTAATGCGAGATTGGTCTTTAAGTTGAGAAAAGAGATCGACCGCGCCTATAAAGACTGGGTCTTAAAAGAAAACAGGGTGGAAGAGGCCAAGCAGTTCTGTGAAGATGTAAAAATTATCGCCACCGGTGGCTTTAAACCTAAAAAAATAAATGAATTTGAAGAATCCCAAGTACCGGTAGATATTTACGGAGTAGGCAGCTGGCTTTTATCGAACAGTTCAGTGGAAGGAACTAAAAATGACTTTACAGCCGATGTAGTCCGGGTTAAAAAAGATGGTGAATGGATAGATATGGCGAAAGTTGGACGTAAGGCCTGTAATAATGAATGCATGGAACTGGTCACTGAATATTAATAAGTAGGTTTGGGGTTGATTATATGGATTTAATCATCTCACATGAAAATACAGATATAGACGGTTTAGCAGGCATGATTGCTGCCTCTAAACTTTATACCGAGGCCAAAGTGGTCGTCTCTGAAAACATGACTACTTTAGCCCAGCGTTTTTTGGCCCTGTATAAAGACGAGTTTGAGATTTTCCGCTATGATGATATAGATTATGAAGGTATTGACCGCGTGATTGTGATCGATACCCATGAGTACGATAGATTGGGTAAGTTGACCGAGCTTATTAACTGGGATCAGGTTGAGGTGATCGTCTATGACCATCACCCCCATCAGAAACTGGACTGGATAGATATAGATTTATCGGAAAATGTCGGTTCTGCTACCTCGATAATTGTGAACCGATTAAAAAGGGAAAATATTAAGTTGAATAGATCAGAAGCTACCCTGTTTGCCCTCGGCATTTCGGCCGATACAGGTAACTTCATGCATCTAAATACAGAATCAGAAGATCTAATTGCCTTTGCTTATCTATTGGATATGGGGGCAAATAAGAAGGCGATTAACGAATACCTTTTAGAAACTCTCGATAAAAACCAAAAAAGGGTTTTTGAACTATTAATTAAACACAGGAAGGATATTAAAATAAAGGATAAAGATATCACCTTATTTACCCTAAAGTATCCCCGTTATGTGACCGGCCTAAATAATGTAGTGGAAAAAATAAAACTGCTTTATCAGCTTTCCGTGGTCTTTGTCTTAGTAGAGATGGAAGGCAAAGTGATAATTATCGGCCGCAGTAGTGATGAAAATGTAAACCTGGAAGAAATATTCTCTGAGCTAGGTGGGGGCGGACATTCCGGAGCTGGTTCAGTATCTATTAAGACCGATTTAGAAATTGCCCGCAACAAGTTAGAAACAGCTATTAGAGATAAAATAAAAGTAGCGGTTAAGGTAAAAGAAGTGATGCATGAACCAACCAAAGTACATGAAAGTACTAAATTGATCGATGTTAAAAAGAAAATGAAAAAACACAATATAACCGGTGTCTTGGTTACTAACGATGAAGATAAGGTTAAGGGTATATTTACCACCCGCGACTTACGCCGCTTAAATGATGAAGATGAACTTTATCGAGTCCCGGTCAAGGGATACATGACGAAGAAACTCTTTTTTATCCAGCCCGATGATACGATTCATAAGGCTCAGGAGAGGATGGTTAAAAAGGATATCGGCCGCCTCCCGGTTAAAGATGATAAGGGAGCTGTAGTCGGGATCATCACCAGAAGGGATATCTTAAATCAGTATTATGAAGAAGAAACCGAAAATCAAAATCAAAATAGATATGTAAGTTCCCTGGTTTCAATTACACCGGAGAAATTAAAAATTCCCGATAAACTTGACCAATTATCAGATGAGATCAGAAAACTTTTTAAAAATATCGGTAAGATAGCCCAGGATAAGGACTCCCGCATCTTTTTAGTGGGAGGCATGGTGCGCGACCTCTTATTGGAGCAAGAAAATAAGGATCTTGACTTTGTAGTAGATGGGAATATTGAAGGTTTAATCAGAGAAATTGCTGCTAAGTACGATGTTAAATATAAGTACAATGAAAACTTTCAGACCGGGAGTATGGTTATAGATAACCAGTATGATTTAGACTTTGCGGTTTCCCGCAATGAACTATATACCCACCCCGGTGCTTTACCGAAAGTACAGAAGGCAGATATTTTTGATGACCTATTCCGCCGGGACTTTACAATCAATGCTTTAGCGATCGCCCTCCATCCGGCTGAGTACGGTTATTTATATGACTTCTTTAAAGCGCGCGAAGATGTGGAAAATAGGATACTGAAAGTCCTGCATAGATTCAGCTTTTTAGACGACCCCACCCGGATCATAAGGGGGATCAGGCTGGTATTGCAGCTTGATTTAGATATTGAAGAAGAGACCAAGGCCTTGATGCAGGAGGCGATCAGATTAAGTCGTTTTTCCGATGTAACCTTTCCCCGTATCTATAAAGAGTTAAGATTCCTGTTTGCAGCCAACCCGGGCCTGAAATTTATTGAACTTTTAAGGGAAGTGCCTTTCTTAAGGCTGCTATATGATGATTACAAAATACCCGTTAATATCGAAGAGAAATGGCAGCGGGCTGATAGATACCTTGCATATTTCGAAAATAATAATTATAATGTAAAAAAGTGGCCGGTCTATTTTTCCTTGATCTTAAAAGATATACCGCGTTCTATTATTGAACGCTGGTCACTTAATTTAAAGGCCAAAAATATTATATTATTTAAACCGGAAGAATATGAAATAGATAAAATAACAGACAGTGCCGGCCGGGTTGAATTGTATAATAATTTAAAGCAGTTCACCAATGAAGAACTAGTTTTACTGTTGGCAGAACATGATAATGAACAGCTACAAGAAAAAATATTTTACTATTTAGAAAATATCTCAGATATTAACATCGCGATTGATGGTAATGATTTAATCGAACTTGGTTATCAGGAAGGACCGATAATTAGTAAGGCACTGCGTTTAATTAAAAGACAGGTTTTAAAAGGTAACTTACAGAGTAGAGACAAACAGTTAAAGTATGCGAAAAAGTTAAAGAAAAAACTGGAGAGGAAGTAATAAAAGATGTCAAATATAATGGAACTAATTTTGGTAATACCGGTACTCCTATTATCTTTATCGATACACGAGTATTCACACGGTTATGTTTCTTATTTATTGGGAGATCCCACTCCTAAAGCAAACGGACGCTTAACCTTAAATCCGATTGCCCACCTTGATTTAGTAGGAAGTTTAGTGTTGTTAATTACTAGGAGGATCGGCTGGGCTAAACCAGTTCCGATTGATCCTAGATACTATAAAAACCCGCGCAAAGGGTTGATGTTGGTCGGTATAGCTGGCCCTGGTTCTAATTTGATTTTGGCAACAATTTTCGCCCTGATCTTTCGAACCGTGATGGCTTTTGCCAGTATTAATTCAGTCGGTGCGATGGGCACCCAGGTCAGCAACCTTCAATATGTGGTTTTAAGGTTTTTAATCCTGGCAGTTATCGTAAACTTGAGTTTAGGATTTTTTAACCTACTGCCGATCCCCCCCTTAGATGGGTCCAATATATTAAGGGGACTTATCCCCAGAGACTTAGATAAGTATCTAAATAAATTACAGGGTCCGATCGGGATGATATTACTCTTGGTTTTAGCCTATACCGGAATCCTGTGGGGTATGATCAGTCCCTTTGTGAACTTCTTTTTAGGTATATTAATATAATAAATTAGATAGGTGGAAAATATGGATTATGAAGTTCAACTGGATGCTTTCCAGGGACCTCTGGAGCTCTTATACCAGCTGGTCAAGAAAAACAAAATAGAAATCAGCCAGATCTCGCTGGCCAAGATAACCGGTGAATACCTAGATTATATTGACCAACATATCATGGATCTAGAATATACCAGTGAATTTTTGGTCATTGCAGCCGAACTGATTGAGATAAAGGCTAAGTACCTATTACCAAAAACAGACGAG
>DATGCJ010000097.1:0-3407 GCA_035312025.1 Halanaerobiales bacterium
AATTTTTTGATGTTTTCTCACTCCATTAAAACCCATCTTTTTGGCTAATTTTAAATCTTTTTTGATAGCTTCATCGGAAGGTGGTGTAGTTATAGTATCAGGCCAGTAACCCTGATCTAAAATCAATTTTTGATAGAATGGCTCGTTATTTAATAATATTTGACCATCTTTAATTGAAATTTTTCTCATGCCAAAATAGGAATTAACTTGATCTATAATCTGGTTCTTATCATCCCTTATTTTAAAGTTTATATCATACAGATTAGGATTATCAGGTTCCCATAATTTCATCCTAAAATCATTGTTTTCGACTTTTATCATCTTTTTATGTTGTTTGTCTTTAATAGTATAACTAAATTTATCTATTAATTTATCCTTATATTTAATTGTGGTCTGTATTCGATAATCTTCAACTAATTTTTCTTTGGAAAAGTAATATTCTAATTCAATAACCTTATCATCTATATCTGGGGTCATTTGTATATCTTGTAGATATATCTCTTTACTAACAAATTCTAGCCAGACAGTCTGCCAGATCCCGGTTGTCCTTGAATACCAACACTCAAAATTTTCGGCTTTCCAGCTCTGTTTACCGCGAGGTTGGCTTTTACTCATTTGATCTTCTACTTTTACTACTATATTGTTCTCATTTCCATAAACAATAGAATTTGTTATCTCAAAAGAAAAGGAAGTATAGCCTCCTTGATGTTTTCCAATATAATTGCCGTTTATCCAGACCTTAGTCATATAATCAGAGCCGGCAAAATGTAATATCACTTTTTTATCTTTTTTCTTGTCAGGAACCTTAAATTTTCTTTGATACCATATATATTCATGTGATGATCTGTCATGGATACCACTTTTTTTACTTTCATAAGTAAAAGGAACTGTGATTTCTTTGCCAAGCTTTTCTTTATTAAACCAATTTTCTTTTTTTCCTCTATTTTCATCATCAAAAGCAAAGTTCCAGTTTCCATTTAAATTCTGCCAATTATCTCTCTTAAACTGAGGTCTGGGGTATTCAGGTCTTGGTATATTGTTTGTCATATTTAAGTTCCCTCCTTAGCATGATTAACCTTTGATACCGGTCATTTTTATTCCCTTGATAATCTGTTTCTGGAATAAAAGGAATGCAATTATAGCAGGGGTAGATGCTATCATATTTACTGTCATCGGTATTGAATAATCAGGTGTATAGGCGTCTGTAAAGGTTGGTACTCCCACTGGTAATGTGAACATTTCTTCTGACATAATAGCTATAAAGGGCCAGAGGAAACTATTCCAGGCCTGTATGAAAGTAAATATACCAATAGAAGCGATAGCTGCTTTAGATAAGGGCATAAAGATAGAAAAATAGATCCTAAACAGCCCACAGCCGTCAATCCGGGCACTATCTATTAAGTCCCGCGGAATCGCATCAAAAAATTCCTTCAAGATAATTATGCCTAAAGGTATCGCCACCCGTGGAAAGATTAAACCCGGATAGGAATTTAATAAACCCAACTTATTTACTATATCAAATAAAGCTACCACATTTGCCTCAGTTGGAACCATTAAACCTACTGTAAATAATACAAACACAACATTTTTATATTTAAAATCAATAACCGATAAGGCAAAGGCTGCTAATGAATCAAATATTATTACTAAAAATGTTACACTAGAGGCCACAACTAAACTATTCAACATCCATCTTATTACGGGTGCTCTGTCAATAACATCAAAGTAGTTTACAATTGAATAGGGTGGTAAAAACCATTCAATTATATTGGCTACATGAAAACCTGATGGTTTTAGAGAAGCAAAGAGCATCCAAATAATGGGAAAGATGAATAATACAGCTAATAAATAGGAAAAAGAATATCTAATTACTTTGGTGGTTGGAGAATTATTATCTTCCATATTACCCTTCCTTTCTTCGGCGGAAATATATTTGGAATACAGAAACAGCTACAAGGACAATGAAAAAGGTGAAGGCCATTGATGCACCATAACCCAAACTGTTTTCTTTAAAACTAGTTTCATAAATATACTGTACTATCGGTCTTGTGGCTGTTCCAGGTCCACCACCAGTAATTAACCAAACCTGCGCAAATATTTTAAAAGAAAAAATTATCTGTAGTAAAGTTACAACCCAGGTAATAGGTTTTAAAAGTGGCAGTGTGATATGCCATAGTTCTTGAAATTTTGTAGCACCATCAACCTTGGCTGCTTCATAAAAGGACTTAGGAATATCCTGTAAGGCAGCTAGATATAATATCATATTAAATCCAACTGTCCACCAGAGCGTAGCGAAAACTATTACAAACCAGGCTAAAGTATCCTGACCTAACCAATAAATCGTTTGGTCTACTCCCAGATTTTGTAATACACTATTTAATAATCCACTGTGCGGTTGAAACAGATAAACCATGATAGAAGATACTACTGCTACTGAGAGAACATAAGGTAAGAAAAAAGAAATCTTTAAAAATAATTGCCCCTTTATTTTTTGATTACAAATAAGTGCAAAGACCAAGCCCGTAATGACAATAGCAGGTGTTGATAGAACAACAAATAACAGGGTGTTTCCCAAGGATTCCCAAAAAGCTGGGTCTTTAATCATATATAAATAATTATCTAGACCTACGAAATCTAGTTTTCTGACCATTGTCCAGCGGTGTAAACTAATCCAAAGCCCCCGAAAGATAGGAAATATTAAAAATATTAAATATACGATCGTAAAAGGTAATATAAAGGGTAGGGCCTTTAAAAAGTTATATTTTTTCACAAGCTTCTTATAAGCATCCAAACATATACCTCCTTTTCAACTCCGTATTAAAAAAGAAAAAGGGGGTGGGTATATAAAAATATATACCCACTTATCTATTTTATCTTTAATTAGTTAGTTTCTATCTGCTAATTAACCTATCAATATTTTCAATTGCCATATCAACTGCTTCTTCAGGAGTTATTTCATCTTTCCATACTTTACTTAAGGCTGTAGTCATCTTAGATCTAATACCCCAGGTATGTGAACCAGCTTTATCAAATACTACATAATCAGCTGCTTCTACATAATCCATTCTATAAGGCATCTCTTGGAATTTTTCATTTTCTTTTATTGTGTTTTTACTTGGAATATGTCCAGCTTTAGCCCAGAGATATCCATTATCAGTAACCCATTTAGCAAATGTTAAGGCTGCTTTTTGCTTTTCTGGACTTTGGTTAGGTGAATAAGGTAGCATCAAAGTATGTGAGTCAGCCCAAGAAGCACGTTCATCTAACATGGTGGGCATTGGAATAACACCAAAGTTTAATCCTTCTGTACTTTCTAAGGTACCTGTGATCCAAACTCCTGTTAGAAGGGTAGCTGCCTTTTTGTTTCTAAATAGATTTACATTTTCCATGTACTCTGAGTGAAGTGG
>DATGCJ010000098.1:0-7503 GCA_035312025.1 Halanaerobiales bacterium
ATTGAGAGTATCGAAGACATGGACCACACCATCATTTACTTTATCCAAAAACAGATCTTTAGCGACTAAAGCATTATTATAGCTGCTGCTTAAAGCAGAGGAAATTGCAATGATAAAATTATCATGATCTTTTTTTAGATGCTGAAGAAAATCACCGGCGGAAGGAGCAGCTGAACCAGGACTGTAATTTATTGATTTTAATTTGTTATAAAAATCGGACGGACTAATATCAACACGGTCCTTAACAACTTCATCTTTAAATTTTAAAGTCATTGGAGCTAATTTTATTTTCTTTAAATATTTTTCTGGTAGATCACAAGAACTATCTGCAATTATATTTAATTTCAAATTCAAAACCCCCAAATATATTTTTAAATAAAAAAAGACCCTATTTCATTATTATAAAATAAAAATAGAGGTTTTTAAAGTATTTTGGCCTATATTTAGGTAAAAATTAGGTATAATTTCGTAAAATAAACATTTTACGAAATAAATAAAAAATATAAAGATAGCTTGCCCTAACTTTCACATGGTCTTCTCGTTTATATTTTGGTCTATGGAGATTAATTTTTAATATCTTCATTTTCTAATTCTAAATATCTATTAATATAAAAAGCAATCTTCTCAAAATCATCAATACCATTCGTCAATAAATAATTGAGCTGCTTTTCTTCTAGACTGTTATGATTTTCTATGAGATTCATAATTTCCATTTCAATAATATTTTCTCCCAATCTTTTGGGTATTATATTTTGTTCAATTAACTTTTGTAAAATCTCTTCATTATCTTTCCCAGCTATATCTTTTCTTAATAAAATATATTTACCTATATCTAACATTAGTTTAAGACAAAGTTGAATTCCTCTCTCTATTGTCCATATCTTATTAATATTATTATTTAAATTACTGAAGGGTATTCCTTTGTATTGATTTAAAAGTTCAATATTTCTATTTAGCTTATTTAATTTAGTTTTAAATAAGTTGTATTTATTTCTATCAGTATAATTGTCCATTATTCTTTTTTTGAAAGCATTATGTATTTTATTAGATTTAGAAAATAATAATTTTCCTTCTTTAAGTATATTGAAAGCTATTAAATTTGGACTTTCATTAAGGATAATCAAATCAATATCTTTCGTTTTGAAGGCCTGTATTTCAGAGATTAGATAACTTCTATAACCATATTTACTACTGGCAGGCTTTTGATTTTCATCAATATATATTGCTATATCTAAATCGCTTTCTTTATTATTTGTGCCTTTTACAAAAGATCCATATAGATAAGCAAATATTATTTCATTCCTTTTATATAAATAATTTTTTATTGTTTCCAAACTTCACACCTCATTAATATTCTATCAAAAACTATTAAAAAAAGAAATGTTTGACCTTATTTGAAGCGATTCGAACATACATACTATGCTTCTCGTTCAACTGGAATTTTTATTATTTGCCCCGGATGAATATTGGAATTTTTCAGATTATTAATCTGCTTTATTTTATAAACATATTTTCTAACATCAATATCATTACCGAACTCACTTTCGGCTATTTCCCAGAGTGTTTGCCCATTTTTAATTTCAATATCTTTATAATAAATTTCTTTTTTTGTGAGAGCTTTATAAGAAAATATACTGATAATAATTATTAGAGTAACCAATAAGACTGCCATAACAATAATCCCCTTTGAATTTGAGTTACTTTCTTTATCTCTTGTTAGCTTTGCATTACCTTTATACATTTTATCCGCCTCCAATACATATGTTCTTATTTAAGATTATACCAAAACATATGTTTGAAGTCAAATAATATTGTCAGATATTAGAACGATTGTTTGCTTTATGGGGGTTTGTGTGTTATAATTTAAGCAGTAATAGTAAATTGTCATAAAATTTTACATTTATATATATTTAAAATTAAATTTCTGGAGGGAAAAATATGGTTGATCTTGAAAGTTTAAGCCCACGACAGAGAGAAATTTATACTTATATTGTAAATGAGATAGATAAAAAAGGATATCCACCCTCTGTTCGTGAAATTGGAAAAGCCGTGGGGCTAAAATCACCTGCTTCTGTACATAATCATTTAAAAACATTGGAAGAATTAGAGTTTATCAGGCGAGATCCTTCCAAACCAAGAGCAATTGAAATTTTAAATAAAAGTAATAAGGAAAATGAATTTGCAGATAGATTTGAGAAAGAAATGATACATGTACCAATTGTAGGGAAAGTTACAGCTGGTGCTCCTATTTTAGCAGAAGAAAATATTGAAGACTACTTTCCTATTCCGACAGGCTTTATCAAGGTGAGGGGAAAACAATTATTTATGCTGGAAATTGAAGGGGAAAGTATGATCAATGCTGGTATTAATGACGGAGATTATGTCATTGCCCAACAGCAAAACACTGCTAACAATGGAGAAATAGTAATAGCCCTGATTGATAACAGGGCTACAGTAAAAAGATTTTATAAAAAAAGCGATTATGTAGAGTTAAGACCGGAAAATCCGGACTATGATCCTATATTAGTTAAAAATGTAAAATTAATGGGTAAAGTTGTTGGTTTATTCCGTAATTTAGAAAAAAGTAATTTTTAATCTATATCATAGAGCTCATTTATTCTCTCGATTGCTTTTTTAATCTTTTTAAAATCATTCCAGACCGGTCTTTTCATATTGGCATTTCTTAGAAGATAGGCAGGGTGAAAAGTAGGTAAAAAATATAATTCACCTTTATTAAACCAGTTTCCCCTGTCTTCAGTTATTTTTCTCTGTGGTCCAACTAAATATTTTAAAGCAACCGAACCTAAAGGTACGATTACTTTAGGTTTTATGTATTTTATCTCGGTTTTTAAAATGGGTGAACAGGCTTCCATCTCATTTTCAGTTGGATTCCTATTTTCAGGTGGTCGGCATTTTACAATATTGGTTATATAGATATCTTTTCTTTTAATGTTGACAGATTTAAGTATTTTATCAAGTAACCGGCCGGCTCTTCCTACAAAGGGTCTTCCCTTTTTATCTTCACTTGCACCCGGCCCTTCTCCGATAAACATAATTTTGTTTTCAAGTGAGCCTTCTCCCATCACCACCTGGGTACAGCTCTCTCTTAATCTACATCTCTCACATTGAAGAGCCTTATTTTTAAATTCTTCGTAGTCATCAAGCGGATAATTAAAAAGACTATCATTTACCTTTCCATTTTGATTAAATATCATAACTAAGCCGCTCCTATTTAATTATTATTTAAAATTTCTCTACCTAAACTTCCTGATTTGGAAAATTCACTTACCGCCTTTAATACATTGCCATTTTTATAGTGAATAGCTCCTAAAAGAAGATGTGAGAATTCATTATCCTTTGATTTTAAAGCCTTATTGGCTTCCTTTAATGCGAGATCAAATTTTTCTAATTCGTAATAACTGGCTGAGAGAAAGTTCCGTATATTATAGTTGTTCGGTGTTAATTTCAATATTCGCTGGAAGTATTTTATTGCTATGTCATATTCCTGGATAACTACTCCATAAAAAGCAGTGTAGTTTAAAAGCAAGATATTGTCGGGATATTTACATAATTCCTGAAAATAAGGAGATATCTGCTTTATAAAATCATTTTCATTAAAATCTTTTTCAAATTTATCGATAGTTTTATAGGCTCTTTTGATTTCTCCCAGATTTACTAATGAAATAATGTGATTATAATTAGCTTTTATATCCTTGGGGTTTTGTTTAATTTCTTGAACACTTTCATTTTTAAGATTTTTCCAACAGGGTTCTTCCGCTGCATTAGTAGTAAAAGCAACTGAAAACAATAATATAATTATTATTGATAAAATTAATTTATTGTGATTTAAAATTGTAATCAACCTCTTCTAATTTGAAATTAAACTCATGCTAGTTATAGACAAACCCATTTTCTTTAATTCTCTGTAAAGCTTCTTTTATTCTTTCCTGATTAACTGTTAAAGCAATCCGCAAGAAGTTTTCTCCATAGTCTCCCCAGCCGATACCAGGTGTAAAGAATACGCCGGTCTTTTTAAATAATTTTTTAGAGAATTCAGAAGAAGTAATATTTTCTGGCACTTCTATCCATAGATAGAAAGTTGCTTTATTGGGTTTAACCTTCCAACCAAGTTCAGATAAACCTTCTACCAGTAGGTCTCTTCTTTCTTTATATAGTTCAGTAACTTCTTTGATACTGTCTTCAGAATTATATAATGCTTCTATGCCCGCATATTGAATTGCTTCAAATATACCTGAATCTATATTTGTTTTTAATCGACCCAGGGACTCTATAACATCTTCTTTTCCACAAGCCCAACCAATTCGCCAGCCTGTCATGTTATAGGGTTTTGAAAGGGAATTGAATTCGATCGCTACTTCTTTGGCGCCTTCAACTTCTAATATACTATGAGGAACTTCTTCATCCAGATAAATATCAGTATAAGCTGCATCATGTGCTATTATTATATTATATTTTTTGGCAAAAGCAATAACTTCTTCGAAGAATTCAAAACTTGCCATTGCACCGGTCGGGTTATTAGGATAATTTAAAAACATTATTTTAGCTCTTTCCGCATCTTCTTCTGAAATAGCAGCAAGTTCGGGTAAGAAATCATTTTCTTCTTTTAAAGGCATCATGATCGGGTTCCCGTCTGCCAGTAATATACTTGTTTTATAGACTGGATAGCCCGGATCAGGCACTAAGGAATAATCACCCGGATTAATATAACAAAGTGGTAAATGGGCAATTCCTTCTTTGGAACCGATTAATGAAACTACTTCGGTGGCGGGATCTAACTCCACATCAAATCTCTTTTTATATCTTCTGCTTACCGCTGTTCTGAACTCAACTAAACCTTCATAAGAAGGATAACTATGAGTTGTTGGATCCTGTATAGCTTCTTTCATCTTATTTACAATATTTTCAGGTGTAGGCTGGTCGGGATCGCCGATACCAAAGTTAATAACATCCATTCCTTCTGCTTTGGCATTATTTATCATCTTGTCTATTTCAGCAAATAAATATGGTGGTAAGTTTTTAATACGATTTGAATTTTCCATAATTAGATTCCTCCTGTCATTATTTCACCTTTAAATACAAAGGTGGAAGGACCCGTCATCATCATTTCATTATTTTCATTTTTAGATATTTTAAGTGGTCCTCCTGGTAGGTTAATTTTTACATTATTATTAACTCTATCTTGATCAATGCTGACTGCTGCAGTTGCACAGGCACCAGTACCACAGGCTAAAGTGATACCTGCTCCTCTTTCCCAAACTTTAATATCTAATTCATTTTTGCTTACAATTTTTACAAATTCAACATTGGTGCCCTTTTTAAATAATGGATTTTCTTCAATAATAGGCCCTAATTTTTTTAAGTTAATATCTTTTAAATCATCGACATAGATTACCATATGGGGATTACCCATTGAAGCCCCATTTAACTCATATTCTTTACCTTCAATTATAAGGGGATAATCCCATAACTTGTCAATATCATCATCTAATAGTTCTTTGTTAATGTCTAAACTTTCTAAAGAATAGGCTGGTTCTCCCATGTTTACCTTGACAGTACTTTCATGGGGACCATAATCAATTATTTCGGGTTTGATTAATCCTGCTAAAGTTTCTATAGATAACTTCTTTTTTTCAGTTAAATCATTGATATGTAAGTAATGAGCAAAACATCTTATACCATTACCACACATTTCAGCTTCACTGCCATCCGGATTAAAGATTCTCATTTTAAAATCAGCATGAGTAAGATCGGACTGTTGGATTAATATTATTCCATCTGCCCCAATTCCGAAATGCCTATCACATAAATTGACTGCCAGTTTAGAGTAATTATCTAACCTTACGTCCAGGTCATTTATCATTATAAAATCATTACCTAAACCGTGCATTTTTAGAAACTTAACTTTCATTCTTCTTCTTATCCCGGTAATTATTGAATATTACATCTTTAATATTTTCTTGAGGTTCAATTGTAGAAACTGCATGTTTATAGATTACTTTCAGATCATTTTCTACTTCTAAAAGAATAGTAAAGTCATCAAAACCAATTACTTTTCCTTTTAATTGAACTCCGTTCATTAAATAGATTTTAACACCAATACTTTGTTTTCTTACGTGGTTTAAAATTGTATCCTGGATATTCACCTTATTCTTCATACCAATTAATCCCCCTTATTTAAAGATTGTTGTGCAGGTATTCTAATACCTTTTTAAAAAGATTTTTTTTACTTATTTCCGTGAGATTATACCATTTAATTTCATCATCTCTTTTAAAGAAACTCAACTGTCTTTTTGCATAATGCCTGGTGTTTCTTTTAATGCGTCTAACTGCTTCCTCAAGATCATATTTTCCCTTAAAATATTTAAAAAGCTCTTTATAGCCTATTGCCTGACGGGCAGTAGACTTTTTATCAAGATTATAGGAATTAAAGATCTTTTTAGCCTCTTCAACTAAACCCTCTTCAATCATCAGTTCTACTCTTTTGTTTATTCTATCATATAGTTCTTGTCTATTTCTAGTTAAACCGATTTTAATTGACTGATAGCGGGGAGGGGCTTCCTCTTGTTTTTTCTTATAATAACTCTTATTATGACCGGTCAGCTTATATATTTCAATACCTCTGATCACCCTCCGTAGATCATTGGGATGTAATTTTTGGCCCAACTTAGGATCGATTTCCTTTAATTTATCATGTACATATTGATTGCCTTTTTCTTTTGCTTCTTGTCTAAGTTTGGCGCGTAGTTCTTCATCGGGCTCCATATCCGGTAAAGAAAAGCCTTCCAAGACTGCTTTAATATAAAGGCCGGTTCCTCCTACCATCAAGGGCAGTTTATTCCTATTAAAAATATCTGCAATGATTGGATCAACATCTTCTTGGTAATCAGCGACAGAATAATCTTCATCTGGGTTAATTATATCAATTTGATGGTGTTTAATTTTAGCTTGAATATTCTGAGAAACTTTGGCTGTACCGATATCCATCTCTTTATAGATCTGCATGGAATCGGCCGAGATAATTTCTGCCTTAAATTCTTCAGCAATTTTTAAAGAAAGATCTGTTTTACCGGCCGCCGTAGGTCCTAAAACAGTTACCACTTTATCATATTTATTAGCCATTACCTACCAATCTCCTTATCGATCTCTTCTTTGGATAGGATAAGTAGTATTGGTCTGCCGTGTGGACACCTATCGTAATTTTCTAACTTGAAAAGGTTGTTTACAATATAAGTTATTTGATTATTGGTCAACTGTTCACCGGCTTTTACAGCACTGCGGCAGGCTATATACTTTAAAGCCTCTTCAATCAATTGGGATTTTTCCACATTTTTATTCTGCTTTACAATTTCATCTATGATATCTCTGACCAAAGATTTTTGATTTTTTTCTTTCAGATAAGTGGGAATTGCATTTACAATGATGCTTTTTGGGCCGAACTGTTCGAACTCTATGCCTAAGTTACTAAAAGTAGATTGGTTGTTC
>DATGCJ010000099.1:0-2178 GCA_035312025.1 Halanaerobiales bacterium
AAAAAAGAAGAACTAAGTAAAAAATTAGATGAATTTTATGAGGAAAGACAAGAGGAATCATGATATTTAACAAACTTATAACCAAAAGATTTCTATATTTGCAAATAACGAATAATCATTATATACTTAAAAAAAAATATCGGAAATGCTATTTAGATAATGTAAATAATATTGAAATATAGGCCAGAGGAGGCAGAAATTGTGAGTGAAAAAGATTTTTGGGAAGAAAGAGAAGAAATGAATAAAAAAATATATGAAGCGGATAATATAGAGATAAAAAGGTTTTTTAATTTGGATACAAATGTATATAAGGAAGGTGCCCTCAGTACAAAAAATAAAGAGATGTTAGGTTTAGCTTCTTCTATGGTTTTAAGATGTGATGACTGTATAAGATACCATATTGACCGTTGTTATGAAGAAGGAGTTAGTAAAGATGAATTTTTCGAACTATTTAGTGTGGTTTTAATAGTCGGAGGTTCAATTGTGATCCCTCATCTGAGAAGGGCTGTTAAACGACTAGAAGAACTATTTGAAGGTGAGGGGGAGGTTAAATGATTCAATTTGAACCGATTGGGAAGATAATTACTCCCTATAAAGAGCGTAAAAATATTCCCCGGCAGCCCGATATGGATGCTGAGGGAGAATTTATTTTAGAAATAGACAAAAATTTACAAGAAGGGCTTGAAGGACTAGAGAAGTATGATTATATAATTGTGGTATTTTATCTTGATAAAATAGAAGATAAAGACCCCGAACTAATAATCAATCCCACTTATTCCACAAGTAATAAGATGAGGGGATTATTTGCTACTAGAACTCCTAATCGACCCAATAAAATTGGGATCAGTACAGTTGGACTTAAATATATCGAAGATAATAAAGTATATATTTCTGGTATTGATGCAGTAAATGGGACTCCCATCTTAGATATAAAACCATATTATAGATCCTTAGATTCAAAAGATGAATATTATAATTACAATAAAGACGAGATAATAATTTATACCGATGGGGCCTGTTATAAAAATCCAGGGCCGGGTGGTTATGCAGCAGTTATCTTAGATGAAGATAAAGAAATTGAGATTATGGGTTATGAACCCGATACCACTAACAACAGAATGGAATTAAGGGCAGTTATCGAAGCCTTAAAGGTGGTAAGAAAGAACAAAAAGATAGTACTTTATTCTGATTCAAACTATGTAGTTAAAGGTATAAATGAATGGATTAAAAACTGGAAAAAACGAGGTTGGCGTACTAGTAGTGATAAACCGGTTAAAAATCTAGATTTATGGAAAAAGCTAGACAAATTATTTGATAAAAAGAATGTCAAGCTAAAAAAGGTTGCAGGACATTCTGGTAATGAATATAATGAAAAAGTAGATAGTTTAGCAAAAGAAGAAATAGAAAAGAATATAAAATAACTTGGGGGAATTTATTAATGCTTAGTTATAAAGAAAAGAGGAAAGAAGCGAAAGACTATATTCTTCAAAGAGTTGACATCAAACCGGAGATAGGACTAATTTTAGGTTCTGGCCTGGGAGAATACAGTGAGCAGTTAGAAAATCAAACAAAATTAAAATATGATGATATTCCTGGGATGCCTGTTTCAACGGTAGAAGGTCATGCTGGTGAATTTGTATTTGGAGAAAAACATGGTAAAAAGATAGTAGCTATGAACGGCCGAGTACATTATTATGAAGGATATAGTATGAAAGAGATCGCTTTCCCAGTTTGGGTCATGAAAGAACTGGGCATTAAAAAAATGATCGTTACTAATGCGGCCGGAGGTTTGAATACCACCTTTAGACCCGGAGATTTAATGATTGTGACAGACCATCTTAATTTTATGGGTTCTAATCCGCTTATTGGTGAAAATGATGAGGAAATAGGACCACGCTTTCCCGCTATGACGGATGCACATACTGCTCATATGGTGGATATAGCAGAAAAGGCAGCTGACAGAGCTAATATTCATATTATGAAGGGTGTTTATTTAGCTATAACAGGACCAGTTTATGAAACTTATGCAATGAGTAAATTTCAAAGATTAATCGGAGCAGATGCGGTGGGAATGTCAACCGTACCTGAGCTAATTGCAGGTACCCATGCAGGATTAGAAAACTTAGCAATATCTTGTATTACAGATGTTGTAAAAGGAAAAGATGAAGAATCATTAAC
>DATGCJ010000100.1:0-7639 GCA_035312025.1 Halanaerobiales bacterium
GTTTTTTCGTATCCTATAACGGTAGAGATGCTGCTTTAGCCAGGGATTCCTTAATAAAGAACTTTTTAGATAGATACTATCCATCAGATAGAGATATCGTTCCTGAAGAAGCAGGCAGTAACTTTATGGACAATTCTAAAATAACCGGTACTTATTATACGAATAGAAGTAATTTTACAGATTATCAATCTGTTGTCAGGATTATCACACAGACTAATATTAGATTAACTCAGGCCGGCAATCTTACTTATAACTTTATGGGGGAAAACCATCAACTTAAACAGATAGCTCCTAGAGTTTTTTATGATAAAGACCTTGGTAATAAACTATATGTGCCGGAAGGTGAAGAAATCAACCGACTTTTTACAAACGGCCCGAATGGTTTGTTAAAGGCTCAATGGTATGAAACACTTAACTTTAACCTAATATTTCTAATAGGTTATGCGCTGTTTGGAATTGTATTTAGTATTGTCTTAATCAAATCATTGTTTAAAAGATATATTAGAAATAAGTATATTTTAGAGAAGATCACGGTAGTTATATTTACAGTGGCCGCAATCGGTTTCTTCATAGCGATCGGAATATTTTTAGCAAACACTCATCCCTTATATAATGTACCGTATCTATTCTTAGAGGTGACACCTGCTTTCGATAATATTTTGCTTTTCCTCTGGATAATACCAGTTTTAGCTGTGATTCTTGTCGTAATGAATGTGAGAATCTGGTTTAAAGGGAGATGGAATGTAATTCAGAAAGGTATCTATACCATTTATACCATCTGGTCAATAGGTATAACTTGGTGGTTTTATTACTGGAACTTACTTCAATTATAAAGAGGGAACATATTTGGAGGTGAAATATTGATGGAATTATCAGTCTTAGTTGATAACAACACCATAATAGATCATTATTTTAAAGGGGAACCCGGCCTCTCCTATTATATAAAAGAAGGGGAGACCCATATCTTATTTGATGTTGGTTATTCCGATATATTTATTGAAAATGCCCATCAGATGGGCCTGGACTTAAATCAGGTGGATTATTTAATATTTTCACACGGACATATTGATCATACAGGTGGACTTGATCCATTAATCAAACATTACTTTGAAACTAAAAGTGAATCCGATAAAGGATATCCAGAAATAGTTGCTCATCCCGACTGCTTCCATGACAAATACTATGGCAACAATACTTCAATTGGCGTTAATGTGTCGGAAAAGGTTATCAACCAGCTTTTCAAGGTCACGAAGAGTAAAGAAGCAATTTGGATTACTGAAAAATTAGTATATCTAGGTGAGGTTGAAAGAACTAATGATTTCGAAGCAAAAGAACCTATCGGCTATCAGGATAAAATAGCGGAAGGCCATGAAGATTATATCAGGGATGATACAGCCTTAGCTTATTTATCAGAAGAAGGATTAGTAATAATAACCGGTTGTTCCCATGCTGGAATCTGTAATATTGTTGAACAGGCAAAAAAGGTAACCGGTATTGATAATGTTGTGGATATTATCGGCGGTTTTCACTTGATGGAACCGGATAAAAAACAATTAAGTAAGACAAAAGAGTATTTAGAAAAACTAAATTTAATGCAATTACATGCCTGCCACTGTACTGATTTAAATAGCAGAGTTCATCTAGCAGAGATATCTGATTTAAAAGAGGTCGGGGTGGGTATGAGGTTAGAATATAAATAAAAAGAAGAATTTTAAAGTTTAGATTATTTTGAAGGGAGCTTTGCGATTGATATTTCCATCCTATTACTCGATGATTGTAGGCTTATTAATGATAAGCCAGTGGTTATTTTTTATTTTAAGCGGTAATTTACCGGAGTTCAGTATAACTCCAATTGAGATCTCAATCCATATTTTTGTTGAGATATTAACAGCCTTAGCTTTATTGGTTAGCGGCTATCGTTTATTAAATAAAAAGAAATATTCAATTAAATTGAATATATTAGCCCAGGGCATGTTAATATATGCAATCATTAATAGTTCGGGCTACTTTGCGCAATTAGGTCAATGGATATTTGTTGTTATGTTTGCGGTCCTTTTAATTTTATCTGTAGTGAGTCTAAAACAACTCATGAAGGGAGTAAAATAAATGAATGAAGAGCAGTTTAATATACCAGATATTATTTTGTATATAATTTTGGGTTTATTAATATTTGCATCTTTAAGCGGTATATTCAGGGAGGGGCTATATCAGGACAATCTTTTTGTTCAATCTGCCTGGTATGGGACTGACCTAATTACCTTTATCTTAGCGATGCCGATATTTGTAATATCGATAATATTATATAAAAAGAAGACCCTCTTTGGCTTATTATTAATATTCGCCATGTTGTTTTACTCCTTGTATAACTATGCCTTTTATCTTTTTAGTGCTGCCCTAAATGATATGTACTTAGTATATGTGGCTATCTTTGCTCTCTCATTTTACAGTATTTTATTATTGGTCAGAAAAATAAATATTGAAAAGGTAGCTGCGAGTTATAAAGAGAGTACACCTACAAAATTGATCGGCGGTTATATGGTTATTGTAGGAATACTATTAGGCGTATTTCATATTGGCTTATCTTTAAGTTATGTATTTACCGACCAGGTACCTGCTATTGTAACAAATGTTGCCCATCCGACCAATGTAATAGCTGCTCTTGACTTATCACTGGTAGTACCGATTGCACTAATCGGCGGTATTTCTTTATTAAAGAAGCAAGCCTGGGGTTATGTATTGGCTGTGGTCTGGAACTTTAAGGGCTTTATATATATGACTGCCCTCACCTCAGCTTCGGTAGTTGCATATATGAATGGGGCAACCACGAGTTTAGCCGAGTTGTTTCTCTGGGTTCCAATTGCAGTTGGCTGTATAATCATGGCCTATATTTCTTTGAAAAATATTGAAACTATAGATTAAATAATATATAATCTTGTGAAAAAGGACAACACAAGGAGTATTCAAAATATGAAGAGAGTTGAATTTAAAAATAAAAGGGGTTTAACCTTAATCGGAGATTTATATAAAGCTAAATCAGACCATATTGTGATCATGGCCCACGGTTTTATGAATGACAGGTCTTCCCAGGGGCGTTTTGAACAAGTTGCGGAGAGATTAAATGAAGCAAGCTATAATATATTAAAGTTTGATTTCAGCGGCTGTGGGGAAAGTGATGATGACATAATAGAACTGGATAAGGAAGTTGAGGATCTTTTATCAGCAGTAGAATTCGTGAAAGAAAAAGGGTTTAAAAATATTGCCCTTTTCGGTAATAGCCTGGGTGGACTAGTCTGTCTGAAAGCATATAGCTCGGATATCTCTACCATGGTCTTAACCGGTCCTATTACGGACAGTATGAACTATGACTGGGAAAAATTTTATTCTAAAGAAAAGATGGAAGAATTAAAGGAAAAAGGTTATTTAACAATGGGTAATCAAAAAACAGGGATTAGAAAAATAAGTCAAGATATGCTGGATGCTTTTTCTGAAATCGACCAGGAAGAAATATTAAAAGGTATAGATTGTCCGGTCCTAATCATCCATGGAGACCGGGGAGAAGAAGAAAAAGAACTTTTAGACCGCTCTAAAAAAGCTTTAAAGATGCTACCCAATAGTTCTAAATTAAAAGTGGTTGAAGATGCAGCCCATGGAATAAGAGACCAATACCACATAGTGGTGGAACTAACCGTAGATTGGATATTAAACAACTTTGAGATTGAATAATAATTAAATATTAATGACTAAGACTAAAGGCTGATATTGAATCAGTCTTTTTTCATTTTTATCAATACTTATGCCTGATTAAATAAAATAGATTAACTGATACTATGTTTATAGAATAAGAATAAAAGAAAGGTTGATAAAAATGAAAAAGAAATTATTGGGTTATGTTGGTAGGTTCACTTTGTTACACGTAATTACTTACACAGTCGCGGGAGTTATTTTCATGAACGTTTTTAACTATGCGGAAGTTTTTGAGACTTCCCAGGTCTTTGCCCACTTTCGGTCGGTTGATTCACCGATAATGCAGGCTGCCCCTTTTTTGCAGATTATCAGAGGTGGTTTCTTTGCTTTAATCCTTTACCCATTCTATGAGGTAATTGTAAACCATAAAAGAGGCTGGTTAGTATTATTTGGAGTTCTCTGGGGTTTAACCTACATAGGTTCTGTAGAAGCAACTTTAGGCTCAATCGAAGGTTTAATTTATACTAAGGCAACTCTAGTCGAACATTTTGTGGGGACACCGGAGGTAACAATTCAGATGCTGGTTTTTTCCTGGTTATTTGTTAAATGGGAAAAAAGAAGTATAAAAAAAGAGAAAACAAGACAGAAGTCCAAAAACCCCTAACGGTCGAAAACTAAAAAAGTGAAAAATCATGATAAAGTTGATATAATATAGAAAAGTTCTTTGAATTAGGAGAGATAATATGACAGGTGAAAAAATCAAACTGTTAATAGCAGATGACCATCCTTTTTTCCGCCAGGGAATCAGCCTCTTTTTAGATGATACGTCTGAAATAGAGATTAAGGCAGAAGCAGATAACGGAAAGATTGCTCTGGACACTATTAAAAAAGACAATGATTTTGATGTAATATTAATGGATTTACAGATGCCGGAAATGGATGGTATTGAGGCTACTGCCCAAATTAAAAGTGATTATCCCTCTATTAAAGTGTTGATCTTAACCAGCTTTAACAGCTGGAGTAAGGTATATGAAGCTTTAAAAGCCGGAGCAGACGGCTATATAATGAAAGATTCTAAACCGCACGAATTAGTTGCTGCTATCAAAGCAGTGAATACGGGCGGAGTATATTATGGGGCCGAGGTAGCTGAACAGCTCTTAAAAAGGGTTAACCAAACTAGTAGTGAAGCAGAAAATGAAGAATTAATAGAGCCTTTAACTGATAGGGAGCTGGAAGTTTTAGCCCTATTAGGTAGAGGGCTTTCTAATCAAGAGATAGCTGATCAATTGGTAGTTAGTATTAAAACAGTTAAGACCCATGTCTCAAATATTCTGGCTAAACTGGAAGTTGACAGCCGGACCCAGGCAGCTGTATTTGCGATCCGGAAAGGTTTAATCTAGGTGGTGGTAACAATCAATAAGAATGAAATTAGTTCTTTAGAAAAATATAAAAATATTCATGACAATAAGCAGGCCAGTTATTGGCAAAACTTAAAAGTCAGTTCTTTATTTGGATTATTATTCGGTATAGTATTCTTAATTGTAACCTTAATAACCAGGGATTATACCGGTTGGGACATCTATATTATACCTATATTATGTGCTGTTATCTCAGGTATGGCCGGTCTATTAGCTACTTTTTTGGAAAGATACTTTCTTAATAGAGGATTAGAGAATGCTTTGATAAGAAAGACCATCATATTCTCGGTTGTAATTACATTAACTATTACTCTGACCATTGTTGTATTCACTCAAAATAGTGTTGCAAACTTTTTTGAGACTTTAAGAAATAATATGATCTGGGGAATTGTCTTTGGAGTTATCTTTGCAGTTGTGATAGCTGCCCTGGAATATTATAACTGGAAAGTAGAACAGAAGATGGCCATCCTGGAATTAGAGAATAAATACTTAGAAGATCTAGCAGCTAAGGATACGATGTTAAAGGAAGCCACAAAAAATCTATTGGTTTCCAAAGAAAGAAATAAGATGGCGCGGGAGCTGCATGATTCAATATCACAGGATATCCATGGTCTATCCTATGGATTAAGTTCACTCAAAAACCAGATGAAGACCTTAGATATTGAAGATGAAAAAGTTTTTAAAATATTGAACCATCTGGAAAAAACAGTTGAGAATACATCAGAAGAGTTAAAATATATGATTGAAGAACTAAAACCAGCCGCCTTAGAGAAAAACAGTTTAAAAGATGCCTTATTAACTCACTTAGACTTATTTGAGGCGAGACAGGATATAGAAGTGAAAAAGGAAATTGATGATATAAAGGAACTAAGCCCGGAACAAGAATACTCGGTATATAGGATAGTCCAGGAGGCTCTGGCTAATATACAAAAACATGCTAAAGCAGATAAGGTAATAGTATATTTTAAAAAACTGCCAGATAACAATTTTGGAAAAGCAAAATTGACCATTGAAGATAATGGTCAGGGATTTGATAGTGATAAGATCAAAAAAGGAAATGGGCTTGAGAATATGGAATTAAGAAGTAAGCAGATTGGTGGTAATTTTCAAGTAAAATCTAAAACAGGAGCCGGAACACAGATCAAAGTAGAATTTAATTATTAAAAGAAGGTGGGTTAATAATGGATTTTTTAAAATACGTAAAAAATAATAAGATAACTCTTTTAGATGGGGCGATGGGCACTGAACTTAAAAAAAGAGATGTAATGGGTAACTTTAAAAATAATATAGAAAATCAGTCGATAGTTAAAGAAATTCATGAAAGTTATATTAAGGCCGGTAGTAATGCAATAATAACAAATACCTTTTCCATGAATAGTCTATATCTTGATAGTAAAGATGCCGATGTTGGGGTGGAACTAATTAATAAAAAAGGTGTAGAGATTGCCCAAGAAGCAGCCGGTGACGATATTTTTGTATTAGGAGATATTAGTTCCACCGGTAAATTATTAAAACCCTATGGTGAATATGAAGAAAATGCATTTATCGATGTCTATAAACAAAAGGCGGAGATATTAGCTGAAAATGGTGTAGATGCCTTCATAATAGAAACTATGGTGGATTTAAGAGAAGCTATCTGTGCACTAAAAGCCTGTAAACAAGTATCTGAACTACCTGTAATTGTTTCGATTTCCTTTGATAGGGTTGAACAGGGCGGTCGAACTGTAATGGGTAATACAGCCCGTGAAGTGGTAGAAAACTTAAGTAAAGAAAAGGCAGATATCATCGGTACTAACTGTGGATCGTTAAGTCCTAAACAGATGGCTGAAATAGTAAAGATGATGAGAACTGAAACTGATTTACCGATCATGGTAGAACCAAACGCCGGCCAACCAAAATTAAAAGGGGAAGAGACAGTCTATGATATGCAGCCGAATGACTTTACAGCCGGTATCCTGGCCTGTATAGAGGCGGGAGCTAATATTGTAGGAGGTTGTTGTGGAACTAGTCCCGCACATATAGATGACCTTAATAAAAAGTTATTTGGATAGTGTTTTTAATAGTAAAGTTCTAATAAACTTTAAAGGGAACTCCATAAAGAGTTCCCTTAATAAATATATGTTACTTAATTATCCTTAGTCACTATAGGTTTACCATCAGCATCTACTAATACAGTGAGTCCACCACCACGAACATAAAAGTAGTTTACACCGGTTTCTTTATCTACGATAACTTGATATGTATTTGGTGTAATTCCTTGTGAAGTTGCAAGTTCAAATCTTTTGTCTTTACCCATAATTTATAAACACCACCTTATTTATTTTAAAAAAATAACAATATCTACCATTTTATATTATATTATATTAATATGCAAGAAATTTTCTTAGATTTAATATATTATAATTGGAAATTGGAAAATAGATTTATCAATAGCTACTTAATTTTCAAAAAAATGAATTTTTAGGTATAAATTCCTAAATTACTTGACATATTTATATTCATTATGTATTATTATAAGTAATCAAAATAAAATATAG
>DATGCJ010000101.1:0-4503 GCA_035312025.1 Halanaerobiales bacterium
GACTTACACCTATTATCAGAATAATTTACGAAGCACACAAATAAATCGAGTAGGGGAGATTTCCACTCCCCTCTCACAGAACCGTACGTACGGGCCAACGTATACGGCTCTTCCAAAGATTATCCGTTTTGGGACATTATCTTTTGACGAACATCAGTAAGACTTACCCAACCGTTATCTTGAAACCACTCATTATCCATTATAAAATGAACTATCTGACAACTGGAGTTTTTCCAGCTTGTCATAGATATCCTCTTTATCTTCCCCTTCCAGCCTTTGTTCTTTAAAATCGCTACAAGCTTTCCCGGGTTTTTCCAGCTTCTCAGCTGAATCATTCGGATTCTTCTTTTTATCCAACTATCCAGCTTTCTAAATAATGATTTAACCCATCCAATGCCAAAGTAGTTACCCCAACCTCTCAATTTAGGCTTCAGCCTATCTATGATTGCTTTAGCACTGGTAGTTTGGTTTCTCCTTGTAATTTCCCTGATCTTGTCCTTGAATTTATCTATTGATTTGTACGAAGGGCCAAAAATAACATTATCTTTTCCTTGACCCTTGTCTTCATATATTCTAAAATAGTATCCAAGGAACTCAAAGGACTCCTTACGGGCATCAATTAGTTTACTCTTTTTAGGGTGCATTTTAAGCTTCAGTTCTTCTTGAAGATAAGCTTTAGCTCCAGACATTATACGTCGGCCTGCCAGCATTGTTCTTTTTAATATTATCCAGTCATCTGCATATCTCACTAGTTTATGGCCTCGTTCAGTCATTTCCTTATCAAACTTATGAAGATATATATTTGCAAGTAATGGACTAATTACGCCGCCCTGAGGAGTTCCCATTTCTGGAATTGTTAATCCTTCCCCATCTTTAATCTCACTTTCTAAAAACATCCCGATTAAATTTAATATCGAACCATCACTTATCTTTTCAGCAACCGCATCTATTAATAGTTTATGGTTGATTGTATCAAAGTATGATTTGATATCGGCATCTACTACCCATACATAACCTTCTTTTAAATATTCCTTCACCTGTTTGATGGCCATATGTGCACTCATTTCTGGTCTAAATCCATAAGAACATTCTAAGAAAATCGGCTCAAATATCGGTTCTATCACATCCTTTAGTACCTGTTGAACTACCCTATCTTTAACTGTGGGTATTCCCAGCGGCCGTTTCTCCCCATTACCTTTATCTATATAAACTCTCTTAACTGGGGAAGGATGATAGCTTTTCTCCTGGAGTTCTTCTTTGATTTCTTCTAGATTTTCTATGATATCATCATCAAATTGTGCTATGGTTTGACCGTCTGTACCTGGAGCACCTCCATTCTTTTTGACCTTACGAAATGCTTTCTTTAATCTGTTGAATGAAAGTAAATGTCCGTATAGAGTATACCACTTGTCTCTTACCATGTTTTGCCTCCAATTCTGAAACACATTTCCATATCTCCTTAAGCTGTAGACTCCAATTTTCATTTTGCATAAATGTCCATCGTTAGTCCTTAACGCCTCATTGGCTAGGCACAATTCATACCATTTAACCCTCAAAACTACTGAATTGAGGTCAATGCAACTCTACCTCTTACCCTACAACTCAAAGCTATATTTCCATGTCTTTTAATCTTGGTTCCTGCCTTCGCCTCTGCTGATTTAATCACCAGCAGGATACTCTTTTAAAGTATTTATTCGGATTTTATCCTCCACACCGTTGCCGGCTTTCATAGGTCCGAATTTCATCGCTACTATGCATTCATCTGAACTCTCATATTAATTTGGAAAACCTTCGGGGTCTCCTTATGGTTCACCATTTCCTCTAGGATAATATGAGCACTACCTCTCTGGATCATTTAGATAACTTCCCTTCTAACACAACCATCCTAACATTTATCAGGTTTCCAACTAAGGACTTCACCATATTTTGCAAGTTCATCCCCTGATACCTGCCAACACTGGTTCGCTTACGCTTTGTTCAGAAGTTTGCCTGAGAACCTTTCGAACCCTGTTTCACAACACCGCTCTGTCCATCAGCTAACTATTTCGTTGGATTCATAGTACAGGACTCTAACCTGCTAGTTATCTAAACTGCCAGACATACAAAAAGGGCTGATATTAAGATCAGCCCTTTTAAATGTAAATATACTTACCTACTTACCACTCTAAATATTACGTCACCTTCATAACTACCATGAACACTATTTCTTGTATAAGGTACTCTAAAGTTGTGTAGGAATGTTCCACCATTACCAGCATCATAGTCTTTATCAAATGCTACTTCATCTACACTATCAAATGTAGCTTCATATGGCCAAGAATCCCCAAGATTCATAGAAGTTCTTATATCCATATTTAAAGTAGCTCCACCCATTCCCATTAATGGTGAAGATTGAACTTCATAAGTAAAAGCCTCATTACCATAAACTTCTACTACAAAAATATCACAACCGGCTATATATATATCTGAACCAGGTTCTATTTCTGCATTTTTACCTGCTCCTAAAGACTTCCAATCTGCATCTATAAATCCGCCTATTTCATTATCAAACAGTAATTGATAACCCAAATAACCAGGTGGAGGACCAGTAACTCCACTAAGTGTACTTCTTGTAGCTGTAGCATCTGGACCAAAGCTTTGTAAACTAGATTTGCCCTCATTACCTGTTAAAGTAATTTCTAAATAACAAGGAATATAAGCAAAAACCGGAAGATTAATTTCAAGTTTTTGATCATTATCTAATTCATTATCTCCTCTAGCTCGATTAACATCAGTTGTGTAACCAGACCTATCTAAACCTACTAGATTTACAAAATCTGAATTTGGATTTTGTGGATCTACTAAATTCGACCAAATTATACCATCATCACCGGTTCTATTATATTCAGTTCCATAATCATATTCTTCCCAATACTCACTAGATGTCCAAATACCGTCTCCAGTTCCTGCAGGGTTTTCTTGAGCTAATACACCAACAGAAAACATCAATACAAAAGCTACCACCAACACTACTAACCAATTTCTTTTCACTTCTAACTCCCCCTTATTATTATTGTTTATAATGATTGACTGTTTTTATACAGTCTATTATCACCTAATTTATTGAATATAAATAAAATATCACTGGAAAAATTTTAAGACCTGATTTAATATTTTTTATTTCATCTATTTCCATAAGAATTTCTATTTCTTCCCAATAATTTTCTTCTGAAACTGTTTTAGTCCCTTGTGTAATTAGCTGAGATTTGCTATGTATCTGAAAAGGACCTTTTTTTACTATTCTATAATTGTCATCTTGTTTTATAAAAAGACTTATTTTATCCGCAAATTCTTTTGCTTCATCATTTAATAAACCATACAACTCCCAACTAGAATTGGAAGCCACTTTTATTATTACTTCTCCATTACTTTTTAACTTTTGATTATTATTACTATTCATAATTCTTAAATATTTTTCCTTGGATAATTCAAATATTGTCCAGGGATTTACTTCAAAAATTATATTCTTTTCATATAATAGATCTCCATTTGTATTTTTAATTAATATTGTGTTTTCAAACAAACCTGGTTTATCTTGTGGAAACAATTTTAAGTTTAGAGGTAAAATATAATAATCAGTTTCTTTTTTTAATTGATTCATAGATATTATAGTTTGATCCTTTTGAAAACTTATTATACCAGTCCTAAAATTTGATGTTATACGAGAATTGGGTATTATAGAATTTTGACTTATAAATTCAGCATCTTTAAATTCTATAATAATTTTATTCTCAAAACTATCATCATTTTTAAAGTTTACAGTAAACTCTATAGCTAATTCTTTTTCAGGAGAAAAACTACCTAAATAAATGTTTTCAATACTTAAAGCTGGAAATGATAATAATATAAGAAATACTATGGTTAAAAGTATATAAATTTTTCTCACTTTCGCCCCTCCTCATATACAATCTTTTTAATCCAATATTATAATAACATTTGAATATATATATTATTTTTAAAAATTCTCGAAAATACATCTAAAAAATATCTTTTTAAAAATTTTTTAAAGTAAAAACAGGTTTTATCTCAGGATGATTTTTCTCAAACATAATATTAAATCTATTTACAATATCTTCTCCATAAAGAAGATTAGCATTATTCAATAGAATAAGAATCTGATCTTTGTTTTTGGTAATTACATCTTTTGATCTTAATAATGAAATCAAATTATCAAATATTTTTTTAAACTTATTGTTTTCAATATATGTATCAAAAGTAATAACCAAGAACAAATATTTGTCTCCTCTTCTTTTTTCTAATCTTAATATTCTATTGAAAACATTTTTATCACAAACAAATGCACCCATATTTTCTTCCACACTAATCACCTGCTTTTAAATTTATTTACATTCTATACATAATATAACATCTTCTATTAGATTTAAACTCATTATTATTTATAAAACTCTGCTAAAATTATTCTTTATCTAACTTTTACCTATAAAATAAAAAAACTCCGCAAAT
>DATGCJ010000102.1:0-6791 GCA_035312025.1 Halanaerobiales bacterium
AGCTTCTTCTACTAAATTAATCACCTGAGATAAATAACTGTCATCACCGGCTTTTTTAATTGAAACTTCCAGAGAACTATCTCCATTGATTGAACCACCGATGACTTCTTCGCCTTCACTTTTTTCAACCGGCTCTGATTCCCCGGTTAACATTGATTCATTAATATAACTGGAACCATCGTCTATTTCTCCATCAGCCGGTATCTTTTCTCCCGGCCTAATTAATATTTTATCTCCTACATTTAATTCTTTTATCGGGACATCTTTAACCTCATCGCCCTCAATTTTATGAGCCGTGTCCGGCATTAAACGGGCTAACTCTTCTAAAGCCCGTGAGGCACTCATCACTGAACGCATCTCTATCCAGTGACCTAAGAGCATAATCACTATTAAGGTAGCCAGTTCCCAGAAAAAGAACCTCCCTGCTAGTCCAAATACTACCGCACTGCTGTATATATATGCTACCGAAATCGCCAAGGCAATTAAGGTCATCATACCCGGTTGTTTATCACTAAGTTCGTCATATAGACCTTTTAAAAAGGGCCAACCTCCATAAAAGAATATGAAGGTTGAAAGGATAAATAATATATAGTTACTACCGGTAAACTTAAACTCGATATTTAAAAATGATTGGATCATGGGAGAAAGAATCAAAATTGGTATTGTAACTACTAAAGAAATATAGAACCTCTTTTTGAAGTCCTGTACCATCTTTTCATGATGATTGTTCTCTTCAGCTTTCATTACTTTTTAACCTCCAATATCAATCCTGTTTTTAACTTATCAATTTCGAGTCTTTTTATCAAGTTTATGTTTTACAAATTTTCTAATTGGAAGTTATATTAAAATTATTATTTTTAATTATTAATTGCGTCTTTGATAGTTTGAATTTGCTCGGGATAGATTGGAGATAGATATGAGTTGTCCAATATTTCTACCATCTCTTCCGAAGTGATAAATCCAGATCGATAAGCGTTTAGTTTAGCAGCTATATGAGAATCTATTAAAGCTTCTTCATTATCAAATAGGGAAAGTGTTTTTTGATAGAGTTGATTACTGGTTCTCAGTTGGTATTTTTGATGGTAGTTTTCTGCTATATAGAATTTTTCTAATTCTTCTGGACTGAAAAAGAGATTATCGGCTTCTCTTCTTTTTTGAGCCAATTCTTTAATATACTCTTCTTGTTTCTCATTTGCATAAAATACAATATATCTATACTGTCCTGTGGTTGGTCTAACATTTGAACTGGTAATTTCAATATAATGATCAACTAAATCCTGATAACTTATTTTTTGTGGGTCAAATATTACCTTGGCTGTTTCAGCATGGTCTCCTATGTTATTATAAGTAGGATTATCAGTAGTTCCACCTGCATAACCAACATGAGTGTGTACAACACCGTCTAAGGCTCCAAACTGAGCCTCTACACCCCAGAATCAGCCGTGGGCAAAATAGGCGTATTGATAAAACTTCATTGCAGCGGAGTTAATACAGTATCTAAGCCCAGTTGGTTCGGGTCCATCTTCAAATAGGTGACCTAAATGACCACCACAGCGGGCACAGATAACCTCTGTTCTCTGCATACCTAAGCTATTATCAGGTCTTGTAACCACTGACTGGTCTGAGTAAACATCATAAAAGCTGGGCCAACCACTGCCTGATTCATACTTATGGTCTGAACTAAAAAGAAAATTACCGCAGGCTGCACAAACATATAAGCCCTCTTCTTTATTCCTATAATATTTGTTATTAAAAGCCGGTTCAGTTCCACTATTTTTTAATATATTATATTGGCCGCCAGACAATTTCTCCTGCCAAAAATCATCAAATAATTCTATCGGGTACTCACCATCAACTTTAATTGCCGAAACGGTCGGACTTAAGATCATTAACAACAATAAACACAAGGATATTAAAACAATATAATTATTGTTCAGCATTTTTTTACTCCTTTTCTTTTTGGGATTCTTCCGAATCTTCCATTTCTTTCATAATTTCTTTAACCTTTTTTTCTTCCCACTTTTTGTCTAAAAATTTACCAATGCCAAATACTTGAATCCAGTGAACTGCCAGTCCAATTCCCCAACCAATCAAAACCCAATAAAACCAGTATGTTCCCGGTGATACTATATAATTGATGAGAAATATTCCAATATTAACAACCACATATACCAATAAATGGCCGTAAAAATCTTTTATTTCTTTAACTCTTTCCTTCGCTTTTTTGAACTTTTCATCTTCATTCATGACAACCGCCTCCTCCTTTTATTCCTATAGTAATAGTTTCTTTTATTATTAATAAAATCCTTTATTTTTTAATATTATTAAATATTTGTAAAAAAAAGGTGTTTTTTATTATCTTAAAGAATATTAATATTACAGATATATTATTATGTAAGAGGTGATGTTCATGAAGATAAGAGAATTTCAATTTGATAAAGATTTTGAAAGGATTTTTAATATCTGGCGGGAAGTCGGCTGGATAAACGATGAAGAAAGAAAAAGAGAGGCCTTAAAATACTTTGTCAAAGCAGGCAAGGGAAAGGTAACTGAATTAAATAATGAAGTAGAAGGATATGTTAACTCTACCCCCGGTTATTATCAATATCTTGATACACAGTTCGATCTACACGCTTTAAGTGCTGTAACCATAAGCAGAGTGGCTAGAAAGCAGGGCATCGGAACCAAAGCTACGGCGGAAGCTATTGCAGAATCAGCTGCCTCTGGTGCCCATATCTCAGCTTTAGGTATGTTTGAACAGGGTTTTTATGACAAATTGGGTTATGGGACAGGTAGTTATGAACACCTTGTTAGTTTTGACCCCGCTCATTTAGATATACCCGGTAAAGCCCCTATTCCTGCCCGAATCAAAGTAGAAGATTACAAAAAGGTACATCAAGCTAAATTAGAACGAACCAAAAGACATGGCTACTGTACACTTTTGCCACCTGAAGTAACAAGAGCAGAAATGTTTTTTGGAGATAAAGAACCATTTGGCTTAGGATATAAAGATGATAAAGGTAATATTACACACCATATTTGGGTAATTCCTAGTGAAGAACTACACGGCCCTTATTTTATTAGATGGATGACTTTTAATAACTTAGAACAGTTCTTTGATTTGATGAATTTAATTAAAAATCTAGGTGACCAGATCCATTTAGTTAAAATCTGGGAACCAGCTGGAATACAATTTCAAAATCTAATAAAAAAACCGATAAAAGACTTCCATGTAACTAAAAATAGTGATTATCAGGTAATTAATAAAGCAGTAGCATATTGGCAAATTAGAATATTAGATCTAAAAAGTTGTATCAACAATACTTCTTTACAGGGAGAACCTGTTGAATTCAATTTAGATTTAAAAGATCCTATTGAAAAATATCTGGATAAAAGCTCACCCTGGCAGGGTTTATCCGGCCAATATACTTTAAAAATAAGTAAAAATTCAGCTATTAAGGAAGGTACTAATGTAGATCTGCCAACACTGAAGACAGATATAAATACCTTTACAAGAATGTGGATTGGGGCAGTTAGACCGAGCCTTTTACCATATACAAACTCCTTTGAAGCACCGGCAGAATTAATTGATAAATTAGATCGTTTATTTATAACTCTTCCAACCCCCAAAATTGATTGGGATTTTTAAATTAAATAAGAAATACTAATTTTAGAGTTCTGTTTAACAGGACTCTTTTTTTATTTGACAAAATAATTTTCTTGTTTTTAAAATATAGTAAGTGCTTACTCACTTTTTAGAGTCAAATGAAAATATTAAATATGTTAATGGACCTACCCTCGCTGAAATACCAACCGGTAGACGAACAATAAATTTAAATAATATTAATAAAGAAAATATCGGTTTTCTTAATGAATATTATCAAGGAATGGATCAGCTATCAAGTCTATATAAGAAGGAAGATAAATTCTATGCCTCTTTTTCGCTTTTTCCTACGAATGATTTTAATGGAAATGATTTAAACCAAATCGAAAATTATTTAAAAGAAAATAATATAAAGTACTTCGTTTCCGGCGATCTCTATATTCAGCAATAATCATCGATTATATCTTATTAATTTTACTTTTTATTCCACCAACAGCCCTCATCCTTATCCTGTTTGTCTTTAAAACCCAGATGGGCAACTTGAAAGCAACCTTCTTTTCTATCCTGCCGGCTGGAATTGCCGCCCTCTGGACCTTAGGAATAGTCGGCTGGTCGGGCTTAGAGGTTTCCATAATAACTGTATTGGCACCAATATTTACAATTGTTATTGGTAGTGCGGATGGACTGCATTTTGTTTCTCATCTCCAGGAATCTTTAAAAGAAGGTAAAGATAAAATTACAAGTATCATAAAAACATTAAAAATGGTTGGTATCCCGATGATAATAACTACAGTTACTTCTATGGTCGGGTTTTTATCACTTTTGGTCATGAATACCCAGGCCATTTATGACCTTGCCTTATTTGCTTCATTAGGCATATTTTTAGCTGGAATTGCCACCTGGTTCGTACTCCCTTTAATCCTATCTGGAAATATTGATGTCCCTTATAAGGTTAAAAGTAAAAAATTATTCACCTCAATTATAAAAAGACTCTGGGGTAAAGCTAGTATAGCAATTTTAATTTTGCTGCTCTTAATTGCTGCCTTTGGAATACAACACATCAAAACTGAATTCAATATGCCCATGATTTATAGAGATTTCACCTCTGTTCATAAAAGCTTTGAAAAAATCAAAGAAATAACAGGAGGCAGTTTACCACTTTATCTTTTAATCAATACCGAAGAAAACCCACTGGAAGAAAAATATGCCCAATCAATTCTAAAAATCCAAAAAGATCTAGAAAATAAAAATTTAGCAGCTAAAACAATGAGTGTTTATGATATTTATTCCCTGATATACAGCAACTTCATTAATACTGAAAAAAGAGAATATCCCAATATGACGAGAATTAAGATGATAAACCGGATGGCTTTTTCAGAAGGTGGATATAATCCAACTCAACAGTTCATAAACCACGCTGAAAATTATACCAGGGTGTTTATCTTCCCTAAAAACTTACAGAATAAAACATTAGAAGATATTTCAAACTTCATAGGAAATAAAAAAGAAGAATTTGAGGGAATGAATATGAGCTTAACCGGGGTCCAATACTTAATGCATGATCTTAATCAAAATATGTTGAATAATCAAAAAAATACATTAATTCTGGCCTTTATTTTAGTATTTTTCCTCCTTCTAATTTCACTTAGAAAAATAATTCCCTCTATTATATCAATATTACCGATTGGTTTTACAGTCATTATCCTTTTCGGATTTCTAGGTATAAGTAATATATCATTAAATCTATTCACAGCAACTATTTTTAGTATCACGATTGGAGTTGGTATTGATTATGCTGTTCATTTTACTTCGGTCTGGATGAGTTTTAAAAAAAAGGGCTATAACACTCAAGAGGCAGTGGATAAGGCTTATGACTATACCTCAAGGCCGATCATGGCCAATGCCTTTGGCTTATCATTAGGTTTAAGTGCTTTATTATTGTCACCTTTAAGAATCCATCTTTATGTCTCATTTTTAATGTGGGTTTCAATGATCTCAGGCGTTTTTTTTAAGCCTGTCCTTCTTGCCCACTATTCTTAAAAAAATTAAATAAGCAGGTTAAACCAAAATTTTATCTAAATTATATATTAGATAATACTTTAGGAAGGTATAATTAAGGGAGGGAAACTTTAAATGAATATTGAGTTAAAGAAAGTTGAACTAACGAACGGAGAGACTTTAGGTTATAGGAAAAGAGCCGGAGGAAATAAATTGCTTCTCTTATTACACGGAAATATGACCTCATCTAAACACTGGGACCTCTTTTTAGAAAATTTTAATGAAGAATATACCTTAATTGCTCCCGACATGCGGGGTTTTGGGATCTCAACCTATAATAATACCATTGATTCAATAGAAGACTTTGTAAGTGATTTAGAATTATTTGTTGATGAACTTAATTTAAAAGAATTCAGTTTGATGGGTTGGTCGACCGGGGGCTGTACAGCCATGCAATATACTGCCAATAATCAGGAAAAAGTTAATAAATTGATTCTCTTAGAATCGATCAGTTCACGCGGCAATCCATTGTTTGAGCTCGATGAAGAAGGTAATATAATACCCGAAAAACGGATAGCCACAATGGAAGCAGTTGCTAATGATGAACACAATATTAAGCCTACTCTCAATGCAATTGAAAACGAGAATAAAGCCTTTATGAAAAGTGTCTGGAACACTTTAATCTATAATAATAACAAACCGTCCGAAGAAAGATATGACGAATATCTTGAAGATATGTTTACACAAAGAAATTTAGTGGAAGTCTACCATGCTTTAAACCACTTTAATATCAGTGATAAACACAATGGACTTGCAGAAGGAACTGGAGAGGCCGCCCAAATAACAATTCCAACTTTGGTCCTTTACGGGGAAAACGATAACATAATACCAGCCAATATGCCGGATGAAATAGTAGAAGATATTGGTGAAAATGCTGAGTTAGAAATATTAAAAAATTCTGGGCACTCCCCCCTTATCGATGACCTGGAACAATTAATAGAAAAGGTAAATCAATTCCTGAAAAAGTAAGTTTAATCTATAAATAGTTAATCTCCCATCATCTATGGGAGATTAGCTTTTTTATTCTAATAATTTATTTTTTAGCTATTATAAAAAATCTATGCTCTGAAACTTCAAAATAATTATTGGACTGAATAAACTCGTGTATTTCTTTTAATTTAGGTTTAAA
>DATGCJ010000103.1:0-3135 GCA_035312025.1 Halanaerobiales bacterium
ACCATTCGGAGATAAAACAATTGACGTAATTAAAAAGACCGATGATTATTTAAAACAGCTGGCACAAAATTGGGATGGTAAGATAATAATAACATCTGACCATGGTATGCATTCTACTAAAGAAGGTAGGGACCATGGTTCAGTCCTTTATCAGGATATGTTCGTACCCTATCTGATTACGGAAGGAGGCAACAGTAATGAATAAAAAGATGATCATAATTGTAGTTATCCTAATGGCAGCTACGGTAGGTGTTACTGCCTTTCTAAATAGGGGTAGTATTGCAGAAAAGGAAAACAAGCAAGCAGAAGCTTTAGTTACTTTCAAAGAAGCGGGCAATGAAATAGAAACGGTTAATATGAGCTATGTGAAGAAACAGGGTGAGAAAACATTTAGTAAAGAGTTAGATACCAGTGATTCAGGCCCGGTAGAACATACTTATACAGGTGTACCCCTCAAAAATGTAATCAAAGAAGTGGGTATCAACTTAGAAGATAAAAGCCAGGTAATTGTTAAGGCTGTAGATGGTTATACAGTTGCTTTAACTGCAAAAGAAGTTAGGGAAGATGATAATGTTTATTTAGTATATAAAAGTGATGGTAATCTTCTGAAAAGTAAAAAAGAAGGAGGCACCGGCCCTTATAGATTGGTTATTAGAAATGATCAATTTGGACAAAGATGGTGCAAGTTTGTAACGGAGGTAAATGTGAAGTGAGCCAACCCATAAGAGCTAAAAATCTATCTTTCAGTTATTCAAAAGACGGTAAAAAGATAATTGATAATATAAATTTACAAGTAAATACGGGAGAAATATTAGCTGTAGTTGGTTTAAGCGGGAGTGGTAAAACGACCTTGTGTTACTGCCTCAGCGGTATAATACCTCATCTATATAACGGGGAATTATCGGGAGAAGTATATATAAATGATCAACTGATCAAAGAAATGAATATGCCCCAAATAGCGACTAAGGTAGGTGTTGTATTTCAAAATCCGGAAACCCAGATATTTTTTCCGATGGTGGAAAATGAACTTGCTTTTGGTCCGGAAAACCTTTGTATTAAAAGAGAGCAAATCGGTCAACGGATAGAAGAGGTACTTTCCTTACTAGATATGGAAGATAAGAGGTATGATAAAACCGAACATCTTTCCGGGGGACAAAAGCAGTTAATAGCTTTGGCTTCTGTTTTAACCTTGAAACCTGAAATCTTGATCTTTGATGAAGTTATGGCCCAAATTGATCAAAAGGGAAAACAAGCTATTAAGGATATTATACTACAGTTAAAAAAAGAAGGTAAAACTGTAATTATGGTAGAACATAATTTAGATAATATTGATATCGCAGACCGGAAACTTGTTTTAAAGAACGGGAGGTTAAAAAAGTTTGAAGGAAGTTTGCAGTAGTAACCCATTTATAGAAGTGAATAAGGTAACCTTTTCTTATAAAAAATCCGATATTATATTAAATAATATTACAACCTCCTTTGATAAAGGTGAATTTGCTGCCCTTATAGGACCCAACGGGAGTGGTAAAACCACCTTTGGTAAATTAATGACAGGAATTTTGTCTGCAAATGAGGGGTCAGTTTTTGTAGAAGGGCAAAATGTAGAAGAAATCTCCCTGGGAAATATCGGTAAAAAAATTGGATACCTTTTTCAACAACCAGCCCGCCAGTTATTTAACCCTACCGTAAAAGAAGAAATTGGCTTCGCCCATTCTTTTATGGGAAAGCCGAAAGAAGTAGTAGAACAAAAGGTAAATGAAATTATAGAAGAATTTTCATTACAGGGGTTAGAAGATGCCTCCCCTTACAGAATAAGTAGGGGAGAACGACAGAGGGTTGCCCTAGCCTCAATTTTTATTAATGAACCTTCCTTTTTAATTTTGGACGAACCTACAACAGGTTTAGATATAGTGAGAAAAGAACAACTAGCAAAGCTCTTAAAAAATCTTCAATCCCGGGGCATTGGGATTATTGTAATCAGCCATGATAAAGATTTTATTAATAAAAATGCTGACAGAAAGATTGAACTTTACGGGGGTGAGCTGCATGAAAATTGATCCCCGCACAAAGTTAGTTATGGTATTTTCATTATCAACATTAGCTGTTTTTGTGGTGGATATACTTTTATTATCAATTGTTTTAATAATATCTATTATAGTATCTAACTTTTTTAAAGAAGACTGGGGATTTTTAAATAGGGCCTGTAAATTTATCGTATTATTGGTTGGTATTGCTTTTTTACAAAGCATATTTTCACCATCTGGTGAAATATTATTTGCCATAAAAGACTTTACTTTATTAACGACAGGTGGACTTGCTAAAGGAATTAGAGTTATCTTGAGAATGTTGGTTATTATTATTTCAGCAACAATAATGAAAGGATCAAGTCCGCGTGAAATTATCCAGGGGTTAATTCAGTGGAAAGTTCCTTATGAAATTGCTTTTATGGTATCCTTAGCAATCAGATTTATTCCTATCTTAGGACAGGAAGCAAAAGATGCCTTTACTGCTATTCAACTCAGGGGAATAGAGATTGATAAATTATCACTGACAAAAAGGTTTAAAGTGTATTCATATATGTTCATGCCGGTTTTATCCGGAGTGATCCATAGGGCAAAAGAACTTTCAACTTCTCTAGAGGCAAGAGCATTTAGAGCTTATCCGGAGAGAACTAGTTATATAAAATTAGAGTTATCTAAAAATGATTTACTAATAATGTCTGCAAGTATTGTTTTTACAATCACCATGTTAGTCATATATATTTTACTGAGGTGAATTTTATGAAATTATTTTCGGTTTTCGGAATTAGTCTGACCGGAAAAACTACAACAATTGAAAATATCATTAAAGAGTTAAAGAAAAGGCGATATTCGATAGGGTCAGTTAAAGAGATTCATTATGAAGATTTTGCCATCGATAAAGAAGGCACTAATACATATCGGCATAGCCAGGCAGGGGCTGAACTTGTCACTGCCCGCGGTTATAATGAAACAGATATACTTTATAAAGAGAGACTATCTTTGCAGAAAATTCTTAGAAATTACTCTCAGGATTATGTAATTTTAGAAGGAGTAGAAAAGGGTAACTTTCCTAAAATTATTACGGCCAAAGAAAGCGAAGAAATCGAGGAAAGAC
>DATGCJ010000104.1:0-5269 GCA_035312025.1 Halanaerobiales bacterium
GACAATTTGTATATCCTTACGCTTTTCTTTTAAAGGTTTCCCACTTAAAGCGGTTAGTTCATAGTCTTCAAAAAAGATCTTACCTTCGGTGGGTTCTAAAAGCCTTAACAACAACCGGCCCGTTGTTGATTTACCACAACCAGATTCACCGACAAGACCTAAAGTTTCACCTTGGTATATATCAAAGTTTAGACCATCCACCGCTTTTACTACTTCATTTGATCTTGTAAATATACCTCCCCCTATTTCAAAATATTTCTTTAAATTTTTTATCTGAACTATCTTTTCACTTTTATTTGAAACTTCTTCTTTATTGCTTGTATTATTCATCCTTTAAATCCACCTCCTGCCAACAGGCAATATAATGGTCGTCTTCAATTGCACGAAGAGGTGGTATTTCTTCAAAACATTTACCTTCAGCAAAATCACATCTATGGGCAAACCTACAGCCCGGTTTAATATCATGTAAATCGGGCGGTTGTCCCTCAATTGGTGTTAATCTTTCTTTCTTACCGGGCACTGGAATTGAATCAAGCAATCCTTTTGTATAAGGATGAGAAGGATTGTTAAATAGCTTTCTAACCGGAGCACTTTCTGCCACCATTCCAGCATACATCACAACCACCTTATCACTTATTTCGGCTACTACTCCCAAATCGTGGGTGATTAAGATAATAGCCGCATTTGTTTCTTCTTTTAAGTCCTGTAATAGATCTAAGATCTGGGCCTGAATTGTAACATCAAGAGCAGTTGTCGGCTCATCAGCAATTAAAAGATCCGGCTCACAGGCTAAACCCATGCCGATTATTGCTCTCTGTCTCATTCCACCGCTAAATTGGTGGGGATACTGTTCTGCCCTTTTATCTGATGATGGTATACCAACCCTTTTTAACATATCAATTGCTTTTTCCCAGGCACTTTTTTCATCTATATTCTCATGTATTAAGGACACTTCCGCAATTTGTGAGCCTACTTTATAGACAGGATTTAGGGTAGTCATGGGGTCCTGAAAAATAATTGAAATTTTATTTCCCCTTAACTTACGCATGCTCTCTTCATCTTTATCTAACAGGTTTTCTCCCTTAAAATAGATCTCTCCCTTGACAATTTCACTTTTCTTTCTACCGATTAGTCCCATAATAGAGCGGGCGGTTACACTTTTCCCACAACCGGATTCTCCTACTATGGAGACAATTTCATTTTTTTCTACTGAAAAGTCTATTCCATCAACGGCCTTTACCAGGCCTTCCCTGGTTTTAAAGTGTATCTTTAAATTTTTAACGTCAAGTAATTTATTTTCCATGTCCTCATCCCCCTACTCCGACTCATTCTTTAATTTTGGATCTAAGGCATCTCGTAGTCCGTCTCCTAATACATTAAAACTCAAGATTGCCAGAGTGGCAGCAACTCCAGGATATACGGCTACCCACCAGGCCATTTCCATCCAATCTTTACCTTCATTTAACATGATACCCCAGGAAGGAACATCAGGTTCTACTCCTAATCCTAGAAAACTCAGGGCAGCTTCCGCCCTGATTGCAAAACCAAAAGAAAGGGTGGTTTGCACTATAACAGGGGCTAATATATTTGGTAATATATGTCTCCACATAATTATAAAGTTATGTACTCCTATTGAATCGGCCGCTTCTATATATAGATTATCTTTAATGGACATGACCGAACCCCTAGCAATCCGACCAAAAATCGGGATATATACAATTCCGATTGCAATCATTAAATTAGTTAGATTTGCTCCTAAAATGGCCATGATTACAAGAGCTAATAAGATGTGGGGAAAGGAAAACATTACGTCCATTATCCTCGATATTATGCCGTCGATTATCCCCCCGTAAAAACCGGCAAAGATGCCCATTGTGGTGCCGATTAAAAGTGAAATACCTACAGATATAATGCCAACTTTAAAAGATATTCTTGAACCATAAATCACCCTACTTAAAATATCCCTGCCGAACTGATCTGTACCAAACCAGTGGTTTAAACTGGGCGCTTTCAACATTTTATCAGGGTTCATTTTAAAAGGATCATAAGGGGCAATTAGTGGTGCGAAAACTGCCAGGATAACAAATATCATAAGTATTACAAAACCTGCAAAGGCAAGTTTGTTTTTATAAAATCTATACCATATATTTTTCAACTTTTATCCCCCTCATTAATAACGAATTTTCGGATTTAAAAATGAATAGATAATATCAACTATTAAATTAATAATAACGAAACCACTTGCTACAAAAAGAACTGTTCCCTGCATCAAAGCATAGTCCCGGTTTGTTATGGCCTGCAGTGCTAATTGTCCAACTCCAGGTAATGAAAATATTTTTTCAATTACCACTGAACCTCCTAATAAATAACCCATCTGAATACCGATAACAGTAACGACCGGTATTAAGGCATTTTTAAGTGCATGTTGGGTAATTAAGGCTTTCTTTTTTACCCCTTTAGCACGGGCCATTTCCATGTATTCCTGTCCCAATACTTCCAACATGGAGGACCGCGTCATTCTCATTACAACAGCTCCTACTGAAGCTCCTAAAGCTATAGAGGGCATTATCATATGACGGAGATTTTGAATCGGAGCCTCAAAAAGGCTGACAAAACCACCGGAAGGAAACCATCCTAACTTTAATGAGAATAAAAGTATAAATAAAGTACCTAACCAAAAGTTTGGAACTGAAACCCCTAAAAGTCCTAAAAAACTTGCTCCATAATCAACTGATGTATTTCTTTTCACTGAAGCAATAGTTCCTAACGGAATAGCTATAAATAGAGAATAAAAAAGGCTCATACCCATTAATTCTAAAGTTACAGGCAGCCTTTCTACAATAGACTCAAAAACGGGTTGATTAGTAAAAAATGATTGGCCAAAATCACCCTTTAAAACATTGCCAATCCACTTAATATATTGTACTACCAAGGGCTGGTCTAACCCATATTTTGCCCTTAATATTTCTGCCTGGGCTGGATTATAGTTAGTTCCTAACATAGCGGTAACTGTATCGCCCGGCACAACTCTAACCAAAAAGAAGGCTATTATTGAAATACCAAATAAAACTGGTATCGCTATTAATATTCTTTTTAATATATATTTCCACATATAAAATTATCACCTCTAGCTATATAATAATATTGGCCGGTTCTTTATGGAACCGGCCAATTTCTAATTAATTATCTAACTTATCTATCTAACCAGGTAGTTTCCAATGAAATTGTGGTTACAGTCGGATTAATATCAAAGTTTTTAACTTCATCGACAAAGGCAGAAATTTGAGGATTTACATATAAGAAGACCATCGGTGCATCTTCCGCAATTAAACGTACAGCTTCTTCATATATTTCTTTCCTCTCTTCTCTCTCAATGGTTCTTCTACCTTCTTCTAATAGTTTATCTACTTTCTCATTAGAATAACCCTGTTGATTCCATTTTTCGCCGGTATGGAATATGTTAAATAAAAACTCATCAGGATCTACAAATCCTACCCAGCCAATTACAGTCATGTCAAAATCTTTTGATCCAAGTTTATCAAAGTAAACACCGGACTCTAGTGAGCGAACTTCAATACTAATACCTATTTCCGCTAATTGCTGTTTGATAATCTGGGCTGCATCTAATTGACTCTTATTGGGTAAAGCTATCAGTTCAGCTTCAAAGCCATCTTCATAACCCGCTTCACTTAATAACTGCTTAGCTTTGTCTAAATTAGGTTCGGTATACATCTCCAAATCAGGATAAGCCCAGTGTCCGGGAGGAATAGGTCCACCAGTTAGTGGTGTTGCCTCTCCAAATTTAACCATCTTATTTAACTGATCTCTATCGACTGTATAAGCAATAGCTCTCCTAACTTTCTTATTAGATAATGGACCTTCTGTGGTATTTAAACCTAAATATTCCCAGTAAGTTCCCGGCTTAGAAACCACATTAATACCATCTTGATTTTCTAATTTCATTTTCTCTTTAGGAGATACCTGTAAGATCATATCTACTTCTTCATTTCTTAAAGCTGTTGTACGGGCTGTCTCATCTGGTATTGGTCTTAAAGTAACTTTGTCTAAGTATGGTAAACCTTCTTTAAAGTAATCAGCAAATTTTTCCAATTTTAAATGCTGGTCCTTTTTCCATTCAACCAATTTAAACGGACCACTACCTGCATCAACCGAATCTATGTTACCATCATTAGCTTCCACTACAGTTTTGTTCACGATTGCATTCATGGGATAAGCTAAGAAAGTGGTAAAGGGAGCTACCGGTTTATTCAAGATAATTTTAAAGGTCTGTTCATCCACTATTTGAAATTCTTCCATCGCTTCAAAGTGGGCTGCCCTAACTTCGCTTTCAATGATACGATTAATTGAATACTTAACATCTTCTGAGGTCAGAGGATCACCATTATGGAATTTAATACCTTCATGTAGGGTGAAAGTATAAACCTGGCCATCATCTGATATACTATATTCTTTAACTAAATCTTTTGCAATCTTACCATAAGAACCCTTTTCATACTTAAGTAATGTGTTGTACATATTTTCAATGTATCTCATCGAACCTGCTGCAGAAGCTACATGGGGGTCAAGAGTTTTGGCATCTTTAAAAGAAAGATCAGTTATTATAATCTCCCCACCCTTTTGTACATCCTGGGCTAAAGTTCCTACTGTAAATAACATTACTGATAAGATTGAAAACAATAAAATCGCTGTAATCTTTTTCTTCATTTAATATCCTCCTATTTATGAATTTTCTGAATTAAAAATTAATCTACTCCCCTGCTTTTTAAAATACTCCCTTCAGAAAATTTCTCTACCACCACCTTTTTATTAATTATCATCCTTTTTAAATATGAGTAATGTTATCAAGTATAATTATTAATCATTTGATTATACTTATTCAACATTACAATGTATAATCCTCCCTCAAGAACAATAATATAAAATAGTTAGTTAATATAACAGCGTTTACCAAATTATACTTGCCAAATGACATAAATCTTCATTATATATTTATGCAAAAAGTATACCAAAGTTACTTCCCTATTTTCACAATAATCATACAATTTTTCTATATAATTAATGGGATTATACATATTCCCAATTAAAATAATCCCATTTTTAATAAAATGAGACTATAAACAAATATAATTAAAATTATTATTGGACATATGCCTACTAAAAGTATAAAATATATGAAAAGAAGTATTGAGAAGGGAGAATAAAAAATGATCAAAATTGGCCTCCTCGGTCTAGGAACGGTTGGGTCCGG
>DATGCJ010000105.1:0-2506 GCA_035312025.1 Halanaerobiales bacterium
TGGTCGATAGCCTTATTAGGTATAATATTTAAAGTCTTTTTTATAAACAAGTTAAAAATAATAAGTGTAATTATGTACTTGGCAATGGGATGGTTAATTATCTTTGCCATTAAACCTTTAATTGTAGCTTTGAGTACAAAAAGTCTGGTATTCATGATAATCGGTGGATTATTTTATACGGTCGGCATTCTATTTTATGCCTTACAGAGTATGGGCTTCAAATACAGCCACTCGATTTGGCACCTATTTGTTCTTGCCGGCAGCATCTTTCATTTCATAATGATATATCTATTAAATTAACAGGTGATAAAAATGCAAAAAGAAAATATACTAAAAATACTGAAAGAAGATCCAATAAGAAACATGAGTATTATTGGTTTTGTTGAAAACAACCCCCTTAAAGCGGTTTATAACAAAGGGGATACATATATAGTGTTAGCTGAAAGTGACCATTTATGGGCTTATATTTCCAGTACTAAACATAATGAATTAAAAAAGCTAATAAAAAAAGTGGAAGTTCCTACCAATTATTACGCAAATATTGAAGACTGGATGTTACCACTCATAAAAGGAGATAGAGAAGTTGAATGGAAGTTGAAGACCAAACGCTACTATTTTCCCGCCGACATCGAGATAAAAGATCCTGTGCATGAGGTTAGTAATTTAAAAGAAGAAGATATAGAGGTAATACTTACTCATTCTCATTATTCCGAGCATTTATCACACGAACTTTTAAAACAGAGAATTGAAGAGGGGATCTCAGCTGCCATCCGGGCAGAAGATAAACTGGTGGCCTGGGGTTTAACCCATGATGATAAATCACTGGGATTTTTACATGTTATCAAGGAATACAGAAATAAAGGGTATGCCCAGGACATCGGAAGGTATTTGATTAATAAAAAAAGAGAACTAAACGAACCTGCCTATATTAATATTGAACCTGATAACTACAAGTCAATCAGCCTATCAGAAGGTATGGGTTTTAGATATGATCGAAATATCAGCTGGGTTAAGTTAAAGTGATTTAAAGGGAGTGAAACAATGATTGCTGTAATTGGCAGCACAAACATTGATATAGTATATGAAGTCGACCACTTTACTAAACCGGGTGAAACACAAACTGCCTTAAGTTTAAACTATTATTTCGGCGGCAAAGGGGCCAATCAGGCGGCCGCAGTCGCTAGAATAAGTGAAAACAAAACCCTGTTTTCTACCTCAGTGGGAGAAGATGGAGAAGGAAAAGAGGTAGTCCAAAACTTTCAAGAATTAAAAATAGAGGGATATAATATCCATCAAAACAAAAAAACGGGTAGAGCCTTTATTGAAGTAGATAAAAGAGGTGAGAATAGGATTGTTATCACCCCTGGTGCAAATCAATTACATTCACCTGAAATAGTGGAAGAGTTTTTAAACAAAACAAATCAACAGATCGATTATTGTCTCATTCAAAATGAGATACCTGTCGATACCATTGAAAAAGCATTATCAATAATGAAAAAAGAAGATATTAAGATAATTTACGATCCTGCTCCCAAGGAAAAAACAGATATTGATTGGTTGGTAGGTATTGATTTTTTAACTCCGAATGAAACTGAATTTAAATATTTGAAGGATAATGTGGATATAAAAGCTGATACCTTTGAAAAAGAAGCTTTAAAATTCAAAGAGAAGGCTAAAATAAAAAACCTTATTATAAAAAGAGGTAATAAAGAATTAATAATAGTGAATAATGAAAACGGGATAATAAAAGTTAAACCCTTTAAAGTAAAGGCAGTTGATACCACGGCAGCCGGTGATATTTTTAATGCTGGTTTGGCAGTGGCATTAAGTGAAGGACTTTCTTTAAAGGAAGCAGCCCGATACGGATCAGCTGCAGCAGCTGTATCAGTAACCAAAAAGGGTGCGCAAAGTTCAATACCGAACAAAGATGAAATTGCAGAAATGATGGCTGGTAATTAAAAAAATGGAGTTGAAAATAAAAATGGTAAAGTTAACTGAACTGAGTTTAGAGGATGACCAAAAAGTATATGATATGCTTCAGGATATAGAGAGTGAGGAAAATGGTTTTCACAATAGTGCTAAAGGTTTAACTTTTAGAGAATTTAAAGATTATTTAATAGCTAATAAGAGAATGTCAGAAGGAATGAATTTAAAAGAGGGTTATGTGCCCCAGACCATTTATTGGTTGTGGGTAGATGATAAACCGGTCGGAATGGCTAAACTCAGGCATTATTTAAATGAGAATTTGAGGGAAAAAGGCGGCCATGCTGCTTATGCAGTGCGAAAATCAGAGCGGGGCAAAGGTTACGGTAAGTTTATTTTAAAAGAATTAATAAGCAAAGCAAAAGAAATGGATATAGAAGACCTTTTGTTAACCGTTGATGATGTTAATATCCCTTCCCGCAAAGTAATTGAAGCAAACGGCGGGGAGTTAGAAAAAATTAAAGACGGCGAATGTTACTACTGGATAAAAAATATTTAAAATGTCAGAGGGTGATAAAGATGA
>DATGCJ010000106.1:0-2250 GCA_035312025.1 Halanaerobiales bacterium
TTCTTCGCTTTTGGCTTCTTTTTCTTTACTAGATTTTTTACCCAGTCCAAAAAAGCCTCTTTTTTCTTTGGGCTTTTCTTCTTGACTTTCTTCTTTTTGAGAAGAATCTACAACACTACTTTCCGGAGAATATCTTTCTAATCTCCTTTTTTCTTCTTTGAGATCATCTAATTCTTCTTTTAAAGACTGAATTTCTAATTTTAAATTCTTATTTTTTCTTTTTAGCTGAAACTGTTTAAAGTAACTGAAAATACCAATTACAAGGGCTCCAAAAATTATCGAACCAAGTACAACAACTGCCAGAGAAATCTCAAACTCCCACATTAATATATTTAAAGCAACTATGGAAGCGTTTTGGATTGCAAATATAGCAATTAGAATTGCAAATATCAATCCAAAAATAATGGTTCCCTGCATATTTAAAACCCCTTTCTATTTTTTATTTGTAATCCTGTGTGTCCAGGTTACAAGGAGGGGACTGGCTACAAATATAGAAGAATATGTACCAGCAAACATACCGATAAATAATGCAAGCATGAATACTTTAATGGAAGCCCCACCGAATAAATATATAGCTAATATTGTTATTAAAGTTGTTAAAGATGTATTTATTGATCTTGGTAAAGTATCTACAACGGCCTGATTAGCCAGTTCTTTAAAGGGTGTCTTGTGCATCATCTTCATGTTTTCTCTTATTCTATCAAAGATAACTATTGTATCATTTATAGAATAACCAATAATTGTTAGTAGTGCGGCCACAAAGGGTGTATTTACCTCACTGCCCAAAATGGCAAAAATACCAAGTGTAATTAAAACATCATGCATCAACGTAATTATTGAAACTATTGCGAACCTAAATTCAAAACGGACACTTATATATAAGACAATAGCAACAGAAGCTATCAGTAAAGCGAGTATAGCTTTAGTTCTTAACTCCTGACCTATAACTGCCCCAACGGACTCAGATCTCAACATATCGGTAGAAGGATATTCGTTTCTTAAGCCTTCTTCTATATCACTGATCTGCTTAGGTGACAATTTCTGTGCTCTAATGAGAACACCTTTTATACCCTGAGTATCAGACTGCTGGATCTTAGCATCCGGAGCAATATTTATCTTTTGTAATACATTTCTTACTTCTTGATTGCTTATTTCTTGGTCAAATCTAAATTCTAATAACGAACCACCCTGAAAATCTATACCAAAGTTAAGTCCATTTATAGCTAAAAATAATAGTCCAATTACTAGTATTGCTATGGAAATAGCATACCAAATTCTTCTTTTTCCCAGTATATCCATCTTCTTTACCTCCTCTTTGCACCAAATGCAGCATCGCTTTGTAGTAAATTAGAATGAGTAAATAAATCTATAACATTTCTAGTTATGAAGAAGGCAGTAAACATACTTACTAATACACCTATTCCCAATGTAACTGCAAATCCTCTCACTGTACCACTTGTATAGTAAGCAAGAATTAAAGCAGTAATTAAGGTGGTTACATTAGCGTCAATAATTGTCTTATATGCCCTCTTGAAACCAGCATCTATGGAAGCTCTTAAGGTTTTACCGGACTTCCGTTCATCTTTTATTCGTTCAAAGATAATAATGTTGGCATCAACAGCCATACCTATTGATAAGATAAGTCCGGCGATACCTGGTAAGGTAAGGGTAGCTTGTAAACCTGCCAGTGTACCCATTAATAAAATCCCATAAATTACTAAAACTGCGGCTGCAAGTACACCTGGGAATCTATAATAAAACATCATATATACCGCCACTAAAGCCAGCCCTATTAAACCAGCTATTATACTTCTTCTTATCGAAATTTCACCCAAGGCCGGTCCAACTGTCCTACTCTGCACTACTTCAACCGGAACGGGTAAGGAACCCTCTCTAATTAAAATAGCATCCTTTTGAGCGGCCTCAACAGAATCATAACCTGTAATCTGACCTTTACCAGAAATAACACTCTGTACAGTTGGATTTGTTAATAATTCATCATCTAAATATATACCTATTTTTTGTCCCATATACTGTCTGGTAATATTTTCGAACTTGTCTGCACCTTCACTATTCATCTCAAAAGAAACAACTGGTCTACCATATTGGTCATAATCAGCAGTTGCATTTTTTACAAATTCACCTGTCATCAATACTTGACCGGCTGGATTTCTGAAGGTCAAGACCGCAGTTCTACCGATTGTTTCAATTGCTTCATTTGGATTATCAACAGCAGGGAGCTCTACGATT
>DATGCJ010000107.1:0-19340 GCA_035312025.1 Halanaerobiales bacterium
CTTATAATATACAAAGTTTTGAATTTGGAGAAGGATTAATACAATCAGATAGTTTACAAGACTTTTATGATAGGTTAGCAAGTTTACTTTCAAAAAGAATATTGGCGAGAGCCCGTAAAGGTTTTAACAAGTCATACCATAATCAGAATAGAAAACTAAATTACATAAGAGGTCGTATTGACTCCAGTAATCTAGTATCTAAAACATGGGAGGTTAAGTTTAACTGTCTTTATCAACTCCATTTAGCTGACAATAAAGAAAACAAAATTTTATTATGGACACTTTATAAAATTATAAAAAATGGGATCTGCAGTCCAGATACAATTTCTACAGTCAGAAAAGCTTTCCGTTCTTTACAGAGTTTTGCACAATTAGAATCTTATTCAGCCAAAGATTGTTTGGATATCAATTATAATAGACTCAACCAGGATTATGAGATCCTTCATGCTCTTTCAAGGTTTTTCTTAAGTGAAAGAGGTCCAACTTATGAAGCTGGTACTAATCGGATGTTTCCTTTTTTAATATATATTCCTTCTCTATTTGAAATGTTTATCGCAGAGTGGTTAAATCAAAAATTACCTGATACTCATGATATAAAATCTCAAGAAAAATTTAGTATTGATAAAGATAGAAATATATTTTTCAAGATGGATATAGTTTTGTATAATTCATTTGATAAATCAGTAACTTGTATAATTGATACAAAGTATAAAAATACTAAAAGTCCTTCTATGAGTGATATATCTCAGATTGTTACTTATGCATTAAGTAAAAATTGTGATGAAGCTATTCTTTTATATCCTACTGATGAAATAGATGAAATTGATCAGAAGTTAAACAATATAAGAATAAGATCATTGAGTTTTGCTTTAGATGATAACTTAGATAAAGAAGGAAATATATTTCTCAAAAAAATAATTTTAAAAAAAGGGGGAACATATATATCGGAATTTAAAAATTAATAAATATCCGATATAAATTATGAAAAAAACACCAAATTTATTTGATTATGCTCAAAAAGAATTATCACATGATGCATTTTTTTGTTGGTTAGCCGACTGTGCAAACAGTAATATTAAAGAATATAATGATATTGGTAAAAGATTTTTAAATTTGTTGATTGATAAAATAAGTTTAGAGAAAGATTCATTTAATGATCTAAATTTAGATGATAAGAACATTGAAGTTTTTAATCAAAAAAGTAATATGGATATTATAATAACTATAAAACCAAGAAACAATAAAAATAATATAATGTGGGTTATTTTGATAGAAAATAAAATAAAATCAAAACAGCATTCTGGTCAATTAGTAAGATATAGAGAGAAAATCACCAATGATTATGATATTATTTTAGATTCCAAAGATTATATATTGGATGAAAAAAATTTGGGTTGTGTATATCTCCGACCTGAATATCAGGCTAACTATCTACCTGTATTAGCATCTGGATTTTTACCAATCCATGGGAATGAATTGTTAGACATTTTCGAAGATACAAAATTAGTTGAAGAAGATACATTAATAAATTCATATTATAGATATCTAAAAGAAAAGATTAATAGAAAAAGTTGGGTAGATTTATATAGAGAAATCCTAAAAGACAGTAAATTTAGAAAAGTTATTTTAAATGGTTCAGAAAACCGATTAGAATATTTAAAAAACAAATATGATACTGAAAGTAAAGAATACATATTTTTAGACCAACTGAAAGAAAAAGAATATAATGAATTCGTTGAAGAAGGATATTTTCTTGATAAACACTATGTTTGGGTTAATAATCAGAGCGGAGGATTCCCATGTTTATATTTTGGGGAGATCATTTATGAACCCGATAGTTATCAAAGCCTTAAATTTAAAGGAGATAGAAGAATAAGAATTAAACTCCAATTTGAGAGTTATAATAAAGGTAAAAATATGAGAGTAGGAGCAGTAGTAAAGACTATTAAAAAAAGCCATATTGATTATGGTATAGTAAAAGGAATTAACAAAGATGAAGTTAGTAACTTACAAACTAATATTAGAAAAGAATTATGGGATAAAGCCCAAAATTATAATAAAATTAAAGATCAGTTATTTGTGAGACCTCCAAGATTTGGACATGGTGGCCATATGACTTTTGCTGTACTCAAAGACTTAGATAATATTGAAATAGATAAAGATAAAATTAAAGATAACGATATTAACATTTACAATAATGGAAATAAAATAGCTTTTGATGATGTGATTGATATATTAATTGAAGGTGTAAAAGGTTTAGAATATATAAATGAGGAATTATAAGGGAGTAGAGAAATGTTAAACGAGATTAAAAACATATTAGATTTATGCGATACCAGGGAGAGTGTAATTCCACCTACTGAATTATATAATGAAGGATGGCTTTTAAGACTTCTCATTAATTGGTTTTCTAAGTCTCATAATGTTTCACATGAGTTAGCTTTTATTGATCAAGATACAAGATGGTATTCGGAATTATTGTTACCTTCACAATTCCTTGCTAGAAGTAGAGGGGATAAATTAGCAGAAAGTTATACTCATGCAGATGGATTAATTGGTCATTTTAAAATTGGTAATTAAGGTAAAGGAGATATACTACTTAACGAAGACGCTAAACAATTTATAGTTTTGGAGGCAAAAATGAATAGTCAATTATCAAAAGGTGTTACAAATGCAAGTTATTTTGATCAAGCTAGTAGAAATGTAGCTTGTATAGCTGAAGTTTTAAATAAATCCAATATAGATATTGATCAAATAGATAGTTTAGGATTTTACGTAATTGCACCAGAAGAAAAATTAAATGAAAAGACAAATCTAACGAAATATACAGATGAAGATAATGTAGATAATAAGGTAAAAAGAAGAGTAAATGAGTATGAGGGTGAATCAGGTAAAAGGAAGGGAGAATGGTATAATAAGTGGTTTTTACCAACCAAAAATAAAGCTAAGATTGAATGTTTAAGTTGGGAAGAGGTAATAAGATTTATTAAAAAGAATGATAAAAACTATGGTAAAGATTTAAATGTTTTTTATAAAAAGTGCTTAAAATATAATGATTAAATTTTTCATAATAATAATCATCTAGGAAAAATACAGGTATGCCTAATAATATCAAAACAAGTAAAAATGAGTTTCCTTTTCAACTTAACACTTACAGAATTTTTAACTAAAGATCTCTTTAAGCTCAAATTTTTATAGTATTTCCTATAGAGATCTATTAAGAATATAATCAAGCAAAGCAATCTTTCGGAGTCCATCCACATTAAAATATAATTTACATTTTTTAAAAAAATATAGTGATATGAGAGTAACACATAAACTTCATCTTTCATATATAGGAACTTGATTATTTTTAATTGAGACTGATCTTAGTGGGTAATTTTCCAGATAAAAAAGTATTTAAATTATAACGATTGATGAAATTTTTAAAATATTAATACAAGAAATAAATTTGTTATGAGGTGATCTCTCCAAAAAAAATGTGAAAATAGCAAATCCATCTATATTAAAATTATTAGGAATAATAGTTGAAATAACAGAAATATTGAATTTAAATTTAATAAAAAAATATGAATAGAAGTGGTTAGCATTAATCACTTCTACTCATTAAAATGCTTGTGATTTTGAGTTTGTTTTACTTAACAGAACTCAAATCTACTTTACCTTTTATTTCACCTAAGTTAGATATAAGGATAACTTCAATGGTTTCATTTATTTGTCCATTATTACTATTTAGTTCATCAAGATTAAATACAGCCACTTGGTAACTAAAATATAAATCAGAATCCATGTCATAATCGACAAATTGTAGATTAAAGTCTACTGGTTGAACTATCTCTTCATTTTGTTTTTTTATAACTATATGAAGGTCATCTTCATACGGCTTATCTTCACTTGCTAAAAAACTCATTAATTTAAAAGTTTCATCATTTAATATTGTTTTAATTTCTTCTTCTTTAGGTTCTTTATATTTTTTTGCTTTTTTAAAAGCTAACTCTAATAAATCAAACCTGGGTGTTAATACATCTACAGACCCCATTCCTTTTCCACTTATAGAACCTCCCAAGTCAAATCTATAACCATTATCTACTATCAGATCTTCGGGTGTTTCAGATTCTTTAGCCACTTCTATACTATTTTCTATCATATCATCATCAATACTTTCAGGTAAATACATAGTTGAGCCAACAAAAGTAATACTAAAGACAAATAAAGTAACAATTAATAAGGATAATAATTTTTTCATATTTTATCACTCCAATAATGATATGTAATAGATACCAGCTCTTTAATTAGGGCTGTTATTTTCTATTAAAGAAGGAAATAGGGTTTGTAGCTAAAGATACTTGTGATGTGTTAGGGATAGTAGAGCACAGACAATCAATCAGAGGATTAGATGATGAAAAGGGTGCAAGTATTATTTGTACCCCTGCAGGAAAATAAAAACAATTAATAGTTAACGAACCTAGCATGTATACCCTTGTTTTTAAATCTAGAAAACCTAATGCTAAAAAATTTAAGCGTTGGCCGACATGTTAAGTAATATTTTTATTTAGAGAAAAAGTTTCTAAGCTAACAAGCAGATGTAAATCTAATAATTCGAGATAAATTGTTAAAAAATAAAATAAAAGTAAAAAAATAGTAAAATATTTTTTTAAACTATTTAATCATTATCTATTCTGTGGTATAATAGTATTAGTGAGGTTAAATACTGTTATAACAAGGATTAAAGAAATTTAAGTATAAGCAAAATTGATCGGTTAATTGATAAAACAAAAATTCAAATCATGATAAATTAATAATTAAATAAAAAAAGTCCACATATGGTGTTGTCGCACCTGTGAAGTGGTCATTATAATATCTTTTTATTAAAAGAAAATACAGCTCAAAAGGTTAAAGAAGCAATGAAAAAAGGTCATTTCTATATCTATAATCCAATCAGAAATAGAAGAGAACCAGAATTTTATGTTAATAATATAAAAGTTGAAAAAGATAAAATTGAAATCTCAATAGAAGGTGATTATAGAAAGATTGAATGGATAGCTTATGACAGTGTGAGTAAAAAAAACGAAGTTTTTGCAGAAGGAAAGAGGTTCCAAATTTCTGATCTTTCTTATAAATCTACTTATATCAGAGCAAAGATTACAAGTAAAGCAGGAGATATACTCACCCAGCCTTTTGGTATAGTTTATTAAAAAGAAATAGTTTGAATAACAAAATTGGTAAAAACTTTTAGATATATAATAATTTTATTTATTATATTTGTTCAAAGACTAAGAGACCTGCACCAATTACTCCAGCTTTATTTCCCATCTCAGAAAATATAAAATCAGGGTTTTTATAATATTTATGATTATATTTTTCGAATTCTTTTCTTATAATTTCTAACATAATCTCACTATATGCTGAAAAACTACCACCGAAAATACAGAGCTCAAAATCAAAACTGTTTTTTAAGTTTTCTAATAGTAAAGCAAGATCTTCAGTCATTTCTCTTAATGTAGATCTATATAAGACATTATCCCTTTTTATTTCTCTTTGAATAATATCATCCTTTAGATCACCTTTATCAAAGGAAACAAGGTTTTCTTTAAACTTTTCTTTCAATCTCTTTTTAAACGCTTTCCCCGAAATATATTGTTCTGCACAGCCGTATTTCCCGCAGTTACAGGGTTTACCCCCTGGATATAATAACATATGACCGAACTCCCCAGCTGAACCTGTACTACCGCGAATTATCTTACCATCGATAGCTAATGCTCCACCTAATCCAGTCCCGATCGTTATAAATACTATATTATTATATTTTTCCATTAATGAATCACTTATTTTTATCTCAGACAAAAGGGCAGCATTTACATCATTATCAATAAAAACAGGCAGTTCGAATTCATTTTTTAATTGTTCAACAAGTGGGTATTCTGTCCAGTCTTTTAAGTTATCAGTTGCATAACCAATAATTTTTTTCTTAAAAATTACCCGACCGGCAGAAGCTATACCAATTCCTATAATGTTATCATATCCATTTATTAGGGATGTTATATTTTTAATTAAACTATCTTTAATTGCTTCTGGATTTTCAGCAGTTGTTTGAATCTTTTTTAACTCTTTTATTGAACCGTTTTTAGTTATAATAGCGATATTAGTCTTAGTTCCACCAATATCTGCACCTACTGCCAGTTTTTCTCTATTTGACATTATAGCTTCCCCCTAACTGTTTAATATAATTTATCCAGGACAGCTTTAGCTGTTTTTTCAGTATATTCCATTGTTTGATCTTGAATCTGTAAGGATACACCGGTATATAGCATATCCAATACTTGCAGTTGGGCGATCTTGGAACGTAACGCACCACTGGCTAAAGGTCTTTCACGAGTAGCAGTCAATAGTTTTATATCTGCAACCTTTGTAATCGGAGATCTATTATGTCCAGTTATACAAATTACAGTTGCCCCGGCTTCATGTGCAACCGTACAGGAATCAACAACATCTTTAGTACTACCAGAGTGGGAAACGCCCACCACCACGTCTTGATCAGATAAGGTAGCAGCTGACATAGCCTGAAGATGTGCATCAGTATAACAGTCTACATCTTTACCAATTCTTAAAAACTTATATTTTGCATCATGCCCAGTTATTCCTGAAGCGCCTACACCATAAAATTCGAGTTTGCGGGCCTTTACAATCGCATCAATAGCCTCTTGAAGGGCTTTAAGATTAGTAATACTTAGAGTTTCCTCGATTGCCTTTTTATTGGTAAAACCAATTTTGTTAACTATTGTTTCTAAATCATCATCCAGTTGGATATCTTCATTAATATTTTCAATGGGAACTACCAGGTCCTGAGCTACAAATAGCTTAAACTCCTGATAACCTTTAAACCCTACATTTTTACAGAATCTAATAATAGTTGAATCACTAACATCAACCTCATCTGCAAGCTCACTTACTGACAGATAGATTATTTTATCAGGATTATCTAGTACATAATCTGCGACTTTCTTCTCGGAGGGAGGAAGAGAGAGATATTCGGATCTTATGCGAGGTATTACACCCTTATTGTTATTCATATTCATTATTTTCACCCCAAATAATTATTTAATTGTATATAATGAATTATAAGTAATTTTAAATTCAAAGTCAATGAAAATTCGGAATTTTATTCCTGTATAATCTTGACATTCGGAAAATTACTACATATAATTAACTTACAATGATTCTTATTTCACTTAGGGGGTGAATTGTAAGAAAAGTATTTTTATTCATTATTTTCAAAAAAATTTAAAGGAATTAAAGGGAGGATATTATGTTTAAAAAATTAATTACGTTATCTTTATTAATCGTTTTTCTAGTTAGTATGTCAAGTTTAGCAATGGCCCAGGAAAAAGAAATTGAATTCTGGACTATGCAGTTAAAACCAACTTTCACTGATTATATCAATGGTGTAATTTCTGATTTTGAAGAACAAAATCCTGATGTTAAAGTTAAATGGGTGGATGTCCCTTGGGCAGACATGGAGAAAAAAATATTATCTGCTACCGCAGCTAATAATGCTCCAGATGTGGCCAATCTAAATGTTCCTTTCAGTATGAAGTTGGCTGAATTGGATGCATTAGTAGATATGGACTCTAATTTAGACCAAGAAACTATCGATAAGTATTTTCCAACCGTATGGGAAGCAAATACTTTTGAAGGTGAAACCCACGCAATACCTTGGTATTTATCAACAAGTTTAACAATGTATAATACTGAAATCTTTAAAGAAGCTGGTCTTGATCCAAATAACCCACCACAGTATTATGATGAATTGCTCGAAATGGGTCGCACTGTTAAAGAAGAGACTGTTAAATATCTTCTATTTCCCCCAATTGCTGAAACTGGCCGTTATTTAGAATATATGGTCCGTGAAGGAATCCCCCTAACAAACGAAGACGGGACAGCTGCCTTTAATACAGAAAAGTCCGTTGAATTGTTACAAATGTGGACAACAATGTATGAAGAAGGCATCATTCCAGAAGAAACTGTTACTGAAGGTCATAACGCAGCTGTTGATGTATATCAATCTGGTCAAGCTGCAATTTTATTAACTGGTCCTCAGTTCTTAAGCAGAATTGAAGAAAACGCTCCTGAAGTATTTGAAGTTACAGAGGTAGCACCTGAAATCTCAGGTAATGCTGATAGAGTTGGAGTTGCTGTAATGAATATCGCAGTACTTGAACAGACCGAACACAAACAAGCAGCTTTAGATTTCGCTGCTTTTATTACAAACAATAAAAATCAATTAGACTTTGCTAAGATTGTTAATATCTTACCATCAACTAAAGAAGCAGCTCAAGATCCATACTTTACAGATGTAGATGAAGGTTCTGTTAAAGACAGAGCTAAAAAAGTTAGTGCTCAACAATTAGATAGAGCTACAAACTTAGTTCCTCCAATGGAAAACCAAGGAGAACTAAACGAAGTTATTAATCAGATGGTTCAAAATGCTCTATTAGGTGAAAAGACTCCTGCAGAAGCTTTAAATGATGCAGAAGCAGAGTGGAACAATATAGTAAATAACTAATATACAAGTAACAGGTATCGCACTAATTAAGTGCGATACCTGTAATTTATAGGAGAGATATTTATGAAACTAAGAAAAACATATACTCCATATCTTTTTTTAATACCTGCTTTAATTTTTATGGGAATATTTTTATTTTATCCTATTGTAGATGTCTTTAGACTTAGTTTTACAGATTATAATATGATTACTGAAGCAAAATTTTTAGGTACTCAAAATTATGAAAACTTATTTAATGATCCACTGTTTTGGAAAACCTTAAAAAATTCTTTTATATATTTAATAGGAGTAGTTCCCCTTTTAGTTATTTTACCAATTTTTATTGCTGTCTTAGTTAACAGACAGTTAAAAGGTATAAAATGGTTTAGGGCCGCCTATTATATCCCGGTTGTAACCTCCATGGTAGTAGTGGGAATCATGTGGAAATGGTTATATAAAGGTAATGGACTCTTAAACTATTTGTTGATGTCTATCGGCTTAATAAATGATCCGATCAGTTGGTTAACCAGTACAAAATATGCCCTTTATTCAGTAATGGCTGTTACAATATGGAAGGGCTTAGGATATTATATGGTTATCTATTTGGCAGGCTTACAAAGTATCCCCGAAGAACTATATGAAGTTTCCAAAATCGATGGGGCAAATTGGTGGCAAAAACACTTATATGTTACAATCCCTTTATTGAAACCAAGTATTTTACTTGTAACAATATTATCATCAATTGCTGCCATGAAAGTTTTTACAGAAGTTTATGTAATGACCAAAGGTGGACCAATAAATAGTTCGAAGACTCTGGTATTTTATATATATGAAAAAGCTTTTGAGAACTTAAACTTAGGTTATGCAGCTGCCATGGGTTTTGTATTATTTATTGTTATATTTATACTCTCATATTTTAACTTTAAAATACTGGGGCAAGAATAATGATGAGGAGGGAAAACGATGTTTAATAAGTATATAGATTTTTTAAAAACTCTTTTATTATATATTTTATTATCTGTTATCGCTATTATAACTATCGGCCCCTTTTTATGGCTATTATCCACAGCCCTCAAATCGGGAGGAGAGAATATATTTTCTTATCCACCCAGTTTTATACCAAAAAATCCTACCCTAATAAATTTTAAGAAGGTATGGAATGCTATAAACATAGGTCGTTTCTTTTTAAATAGTACCTTTGTTGCTCTTGCGACAATTGTTATAAATATATTTGTCTCAGCTTTAGCTGCCTATCCGTTAGCTAGAATGAAATTTAAATTCAAAAACATAATATTTTACGGAATTTTAGGAACAATGATGGTTCCTTTTCAGATTCTCATGATTTCAATCTATATTTTAAGTGTAAGAACAGGAATGACAGATAGTTATGCCGGTTTAATATTACCGGTAGCAGTAAATGCTTTTGGTATCTTTTTATTAAGACAGGCTTTTATCACAATACCGGTTGATATTGAAGAGGCTGCTATAATAGATGGTTGTAATAGTTTTCAAATCTGGTATAAAATCCTTTTACCACTTATTAAACCATCAATTGCCACTCTGGCCATCTTTACCTTTATGATGTCCTGGAGCCGTTTTATGTGGCCTTTAATTGTAATCAATAATCCCGATTACTATACACTTCCGGTTGGGATATCCTATCTTTCCGGACTGTTTTCATCTAACTGGCGTTTAATCGCTTCCGGTTCATTGATTTCAATTGTACCGATTATTATATTATTCCTCTTCTTACAGCGCTATTTTATAAAAGGTGCTATGGCAGGGGCAGTAAAGGGATGATTCTAGATGAAAGACACCTTAACATTAAAGGAAAATATTAATATAATAGACCATTATGATGTGATTGTACTTGGCGGAGGTACCGCTGGTTCAGTAGCTGGTTCCGCAGCTGCCAGGTTGAATGCTAAAACTTTGATCATTGAAAGTGAAGGAGCCTTAGGAGGTACTTCAACTGTTGGTCAGGTAACACCGATGATGCCTGTCGAAATAGAAGGTAATCCTGACAGTTCTGCTTTTAATAAGGAAATTAAAAAACGTTTGATTGCAGAAGGTTATGGAGCTAAAGATTCAAATGGTAATGATGGTTGGTTTAACCCAGAAATGCTAAAACACACATTAGAAGATATATATTTAGAATATAATGGTGATATTCTTTATGACTGTGAATTTGTGAAACCAATTGTTGAAAATGATACAATAAAAGGAGTCATAGTTTATAATAAAAATGGTTTAGAAGCCTATACAGCAGATCAGTTTATAGATGCAACCGGTGATGCCCTTGTTGCATATAGAGCTGATGTTCCTTGTAAGGAAGGATCTAAAGAAGATAAATACCAAGCTGTTTCTCTTAGATTTACGGTAAGTAATATTGAATTAAAGAAATTCACAAACTTTTTATCTGAACTTGGTCAAGATTATGGACTTGAATATCCATTAGTTGAAACAGCTATGGTCTGGGGGGAAGGGTTCGCTCTTGAAAAAATATTTCTAGAAGCTCTTGAATCTGGTGATCTAAAAAAGGAAGATGGTAAATACTTTCAGGCTTTTTCTATCCCTGGAATGCCAACCTCTATGTATTTTAATTGCCCAGAGATCCCAGGTAAGATAAACAGCCTTGATCCAAAAGAATTGACCGAGGCAAGAATTAAAGGTAGAAAAATGATGAAAAGATTATATAATTTCTTTGTAGATTATCTACCCGGTTTTAACACCAGCTTTATTGCAAGTGAAGCCTCGATTATCGGAATCAGAGAGAGCAGAAGAATTGTGGGGGAATATGTTTTAGATAGTGAAGACTATCAAAAAAGAAGAAAATTCCCGGATGCGATAGCAAATTCAGCCTACCCGATTGATATCCATGGAGATGAACTTGAACTTAAAGAAGTTAAAAAAGGGGAATATTATCAAATTCCTTATCGAACATTAATTCCCAAAAATATTACGAACTTACTTGTTACCGGTAAATCAATTTCTTCAACCTTTACAACCCAAGCAGCTATTCGAATTCAGTCAATCTGCCGCGCTACAGGTGAAGCTGCCGGTATAGCAGCTGCAATGGCTGTAAAAGAAAATATTACTGTTCGAGATATTGATGGCAAAAAGATAAAAGAACAAATGTTAAACTGGGGAGCAGATATTTAAAAAGAAAAGGTGGTTTTACTTATGTCAGATAAAATAATGTTTATACCTCTAGATGAACGCCCATGTAATTATAAATATCCCGAACTAATTTATAAAATCACATTAGACAATTTAATAAAACCTCCACTTTCAATTCTAGGCAATAAAAAAGAGCCGGTTGCTGTAGATAAGTTACAGAAATGGATACTTAATAATTTAGAAGGAATATCACATCTAATTCTTTCTGTAGACATGTTAGTTTATGGGGGGATAATACCTTCGAGAATCCATCAGCTGGACGAAAAAGAAATTTTTAGTCGCTTAAAGTTTATTGAAAAAATTAAAGATATCAATCCTGATATGAAGATCTTTGCCTATAATTTAATAACTAGAGTCCCCTCCTATAATAGTGATGATGAAGAGCCTGATTACTATAAATATCACGGTGCTGATATTGCAAAATATGGATATTATTCTGATTTAATAAAACAAAAATTAGCAGAAAAAAAACAAAAAGAGGAATTTGAAGAAATTAAAAGTAATATTCCCGATAAAGTAATAAATGACTATTTAAACAGAAGAGAGAAAAACCATGCCTTAAATAAAAAGGTTATTGACTATGTTGAAAATAATCTGATTGATTTTTTAATATTTCCCATGGATGATAATTCAGAGTATGGGTTTTGTGCAAAGGAACGTAGAAAAATTATCGAAAAAGTCTACAAAAAAGAATTACTAGATAAAATCTATTCTTATCCGGGAGCGGATGAAGTTGGAACAGTTTTAACTGCGAGAACTTTTTTAGATAAAAATAATTACCGACCAAAAGTTTATATAAAATATTCTTCTGAGAAAGGTAGAAATATTATACCTTATTTAGAAGATAGACCTTTAGAACAAACCGTTAAATACCAAATATTAGCAGCTAATGGTATTGTAGTTGATAACAGCCAAGAAGCAGATTATGTTCTTGTCGTTAATACTCCTACCAAAAAGATCTTAAATTCGATCAAAGGCTGGCAGTCAATATTGAATATGGATGATATGATAGATCCTACTCGCAATTTAAACGAAGTAGTTGAATCCATTAACTATTATCTATCAAAAGATTTACCGGTTGCTGTAGCAGATGTGGCAGTTGTAAATGGTTCCGACCAATACCTGATGCAGTTACTAAAAAACTATAATTTAATCACTAAATTATCTGCCTATGGAGCCTGGAATACTTCTTCTAATACAATTGGCTCTGTAGTTGCCCACGCTAATATCTTAAATTATTATCAAAAAGATAACAGTCTAACCGATAAACAAAAAGATTTATCAAATAGATATCTGTTTTTACGTTATTTAGAAGATTGGGGCTACCAGCATGTAGTAAGGACAGAAGTTAATAACAAGCTAGATGAATATGGCCTGGAGTATTTTAATCTAAAAGACAAAACCGACTTTATTTCAAATCTTATCAAAGATAAATTATATAAATTTAGAAATGAAAATTTAGATAAATTTAGCTATGACTTTACTATTGATATGCCCTGGAATCGAATGTTTGAAGTAGATATTAAAATAGAGAAATAAGTATTTTATGGAGGTATTTAAATCTAATGAAAAACTTAAAAGAAAATTCTTTAATAGTTTCTTGTCAGGCCTTAGCTGATGAACCACTACATGGTTCTGAAATTATGGCTAAAATGGCATTAGCCGCAAAAAGAGGTGGAGCTTCTGGGGTCAGGGCTAATTCACCTGAAGATATTAAAGCTATCAAAAATAAAATTGAACTCCCCATAATCGGCCTCTGGAAAAACAAATTAATTAACTATGAAGTATATATAACATCGAAGTATCAACATGCAAAAGCAGTTTTAAAAGCAGGTGCTGACTATGTGGCAATAGATTGTACAGACCGAAGAAGACCGGAACCGCTTTCTGAAATCTTTAATAAACTGAGAACTAAATTTCCAGATAAAGGTATCGTAGCTGATATTTCTTCAACAGAAGATTTTAAAGATATAGAAGAACTAGCTCCTGACTATATCTCTACTACTCTCTCAGGCTATACTGAAAAAACTCAAAACAGAACCAGGCCTGATATAGATTTAGTAGAAAAATTGAATATGATCTCAAATATACCTATCCTGGCTGAAGGTAACTACAAAAACGGTAAGCAGGCTAAAAAAGCTTTAAAGGCAGGTGCCTATGCAGTTGTGATTGGAGCTGCAATAACAAGACCTCAGGTTATTACTGCTCACATTATAGAAAATATGAATTAAATTTAAAAGGGATGGTATTTATGAGAGATTTTTTAAAAGAAATAAATAATAAGATGAATCATAAAATAAAAGATATTAAAAATTGGCAGGCCCGGGAAGCTATTTACAAGGAAACCGGGAAATACAAATTTATTAGCGATTGGGATAATTTTCAATTAGGTGATAGTTGGTCTGAAGAGGAAGAGATTACTACTTTCTTTAAAACTAAAGTTTTTATCCCGGAAATCGATTTTGAAAATAAATTAGAACTAAATATTGAAACAGGTGGCGAAGCGGCCCTATATATTAACGATGAACTTATCCAGGGACTTGATCGTAACCATTCATATGTTACCATTAGTAAAGATTACAGTAGTAAAGAAGTAGAACTTTTTATAGAAGCCGCCCTAGATAGAATCAATAAAATATACGTACCTTCTCCTGATTACAAGCATGTATTAAATAAAGCAGCTCTTTTATCGGTTAATAAGTCAGCTGAAACTTTTTATTATAATATACTCTCATTAATAGAATTAATAGAAACCTTAGAAGAAAGAAATAAAAAAGATGTTTTAGTTCAACTGAAAGACATTTTCTCAACTTTGAAAGAAGATTATAGAAGTTATCCGAAATCTAAAATTGATTTTAATATTTTAAATAAGAAATATAGTAAACTAATAAATAATATTGATTACGATACAACCTATAAAATTGCCTGTTTTGGGCACGCTCATATCGATGTCGCCTGGCTTTGGCAGTTTAAGGAAACCGTTCGTAAATCAGCTCGAAGTTTTTCTACAGCGGTTAATTTAATGGAAGAGTACCCTGAATTTAAATTTATTCAATCTCAACCTAAACTATATCAGTATATGAAAGAATATTACCCCAATCTTTATGAAAAAATAAAAGACAAAATTGCTGATAAAAACTGGCAGGTCGAAGGTGGCATGTGGGTTGAAGCCGATACTAATCTTTTAAGTGGAGAATCTTTGGTAAGACAGTTTTTATATGGAAAAAAATTTATTAGAGAAGAATTCAACGTAGAATCTAAAGTGGGCTGGTTACCAGATGTTTTTGGTTATACAGCTTCTTTACCTCAAATTATGAAAAAATCCGAAGTAGATTATTTCATGACATCAAAAATATCATGGAATGATACCAATAATTTTCCTTATTCAATCTTCCGCTGGGAAGGAATCGATGGTACAGATGTCTTAACACATGTACCTCGTGTATTATTACCTTATACCTATAATGGTGAAGTCTATGCCGATAAAATATTAAAGGTTAGAGATAACTATGAAATGCAGAAAGAAACCGAAATAGAAGAATTTAAATATGGTGATTCATCAAATTACTTTAAACAGGATAGAGTAATTCCCGATGACCAATTAATTTATATCTATGGCTATGGTGACGGTGGTGGAGGAGTTACCCCTAGTTTCATAAATAAGATTAAGCGATTTGATAAATTACCATATATGCCTAAACTTGAATTTGCACAACCCCGTGAATACTTTGAGAATTTAGAAAAGGACATGCAGATAAATAATAGGGAATACCCAACCTGGAAGGGTGAATTATACCTGGAATATCATAGAGGGACCTATACCACTCAAGCGGAGATAAAACGTCAAAATAGGTACCTAGAGGACAATATAAGAGAGGCTGAAATACTTAATACAATCACAGAACGGTATCCCCAGAACAAATTTGAAAATTTATGGAAAAAAATCAATTTAAACCAGTTCCACGATATTATTCCAGGTTCTTCAATCAAAGAAGTTTATGAAGACGTCAATCAAATCTATGCAGAAGTTACTGATGAAATAAACAACATTTTAAAAAATAACCTAAGTTCATTGGGTAATAATATTGAAATTAAATCAAAAGATAATAGTAAATATTATTTAATTTGGAATGGACTTGATTATAAAAGAAGTAGTTATATAAAGTTTAGTACGGAAGAATTTGATAAGGATATTGAAGTTTTTGATTATATAACCGGAAAAAAACTTAAGAATAATAGCAAAGAAGATCTGAAGGAAAAAAAACTATTTGAAATATATATCGAAGATGTACCTCCATTCGGCTACAGGATAATAGAAATAAAAGAAAATAAAGAACCAAATAATGACATGACTTCTAAATTAAATAAAAATAACATTGATAAAACTTTAGAAAATAGTTATTATAAAATTAAATTCAAGGAAGGCCTAATTACCTCACTTTTTGATAAAAGAAGAGAAGTGGAGTTAATTAAAGAGGGTAAAGTAGGTAATGAATTACAGTTTTTCGTTGATAAACCGGATAAATACGAGGCCTGGGAACAGGATGCAGACTTCGAAGAACATAGAATATATGATGAATTAGAATTAGATAGTTTTGAAATTAAAGAATATAATACCCAAAAAGTGGCACAACTGAAATGGAACTTCCGCAAATCAGTATTTAAACAAAATATTCTTATTTATGATAACCTTGATCGAATCGATATCAAAAACAAAGTAGCCTGGCGAGACAGAGAAATACTAGTCAAAGCTGCTTTCCCACTTAATATTCTATCTAATGAAGCCCGATATGAAATAGCCTATGGTAATATTACAAGACCCACAACAAATAATACTAGTTATGAAAAAGCTCAATTTGAAGTTCCGGGACATCGTTGGGCCGACTTATCTGAACCGGGTTTGGGTTTTAGCATAATAAACGATTGTAAATATGGTTATGATATTAAGGGTAGTTTAATGCGGTTGACTTTGTTAAAGTCACCGAATTATCCTGACGAAACTGCCGATTACGGTATCCATGAGTTTACTTATTCTCTTTATACTCATGACGGTATTTATTACAACAGCAACTTACTAAAACATGCTGATGATTTAAATAGACCATTTTTAACAAAAAACATTGAAATAAATAATGATGTTAAAGATAATAGTAATTTGTCATATAGTTTTGCTAAAATCATTAAAGGTAACTCCAGGCTTGAAGTAATCAAAAGATCAGAACAAAATCCAGATAAAGTTATTTTGAGATTTTTCGAACCATATGGTGGAAAAGATAAAGTTGAAGTAGAATTAACTAAAGAAATAAAAAATGTAGAAACTGTTAATCTAATTGAAAACAAAATTAATGATAAAGTAAAATACGAAAAAAACAATTTAAATTTTGAAATGGATCCTTTTGAAATAAAAACAATCAAATTAGAACTTATAGATAATTAATTAGTTAAGGGTGATAAGATGAGGGTATTAATTGAAAAAGATTATAATGAAATGAGTAAAAAAGCTGCCTATTTAGTTAAAAAACAAATAAATGATAAACCCGATAGCGTATTAGGACTACCGACTGGAAGTACTCCTTTAAAGATGTATAAGGTACTAATAGAGATGTATAGAAGGGGAGAGGTAGACTTTTCAGAAGTTACTACATTTAATCTAGATGAATATTATGGCTTACCATTTGATCATTCGCAAAGCTACCATTACTATATGTGGAATAACTTTTTTGACCATATAAACATTAAAGATGAGAATGTACATATTTTAGATGGTATGACGGAAAATATAGATCAAGAACGTATTGAATACGAAACCAAAATAAAAAATGCAGGTGGAATCAATCTACAGGTCTTAGGTATTGGCCCAAACGGACATATCGGATTTAATGAACCTTCTGAAACCCTAAATGATAAAACACATCTCGTTACTTTGACTGAAGAAACTAGAGAATCAAATAGTCGCTTTTTTGATAGTAAAGATGAAGTGCCTAAAAAGGCTTTAACTATGGGAATTTCTACAATACTTAAAGCAGATAAAATATTAATAATGGCTTCCGGAGAAGGTAAAGCCTCTGCAATCAAAAAGACTCTAAGTGGACAAATTAATACCTGTACACCTTCAACCCTCCTCCAGACTCATTCAAATGTGACCGTAGTAATAGATCAGGGTGCAGCTATTTACTTGTAAAATAAATCTAACTTTAAAAATGAATTTAATTGCTTATAATAAAAAAGCTAACTGGTAATTCCAGTTAGTTTTTTTATTTAAGTTCCTTTTTATTTTAATAAAGATAGTTAATTAAATAAGTTATTTTGTTAATATACTTCCCATATTAAAAATTTTCATGTTATTTATGGTTCCAACACAAAAATCATATAATATTTTCCAATTATAGATAAAAATAACTATAATGTTTCTCTTAAAAAAGTCTGATTTTGTTCAATAAAAACACCTATAATCTATGTTATATCAATGGTTATATGATATAATATAAGTAGATTATATAAAAAACGAGGTGTTTTTATGTGGGCTGAAAATAATTTCCAACAGTTGTCTTTTGACGATATATTATTGAATATGCCTAAATATCTTAAAAATTTCCTTAAAGATAGCTGGGCTGATGTTTTTCAAGAAATAATATTCCCTGCAATTGATGAAAAACGATTTTCTGTTCTATACAGTGATAAACCTTCAAGACCTAATTCCCCTGTTAATGTAATTATAGGGTCCTTGATCTTAAAAGAGATTTTTCAACTTTCTGATAAAGAACTTCTAGGTGCTATTTATTTTGATGATCGTTTTCAGTATGCACTACGTTTAACTAGTGAAGAAAAACCACCTATTTCTATAAATACCTTCAGCAATTTTAGAAGACGGGTCTATGAATTCGAACAAGAAACCAATCGTGACCTCATAAAAGAGGAAGTAAAAAGTATTTCTAATTTAATTGCAAAAAAATTAAAGATTGATAACAAAAAAGTTAGAGTTGATTCTTTTATGTTTGCTTCTTCTTGTAGGAACTTATCCCGATTGGAATTAATATATACTGTCAATAGACAAATGGCAAAAAAGCTAAAACAAGAAGATGAAGATATTATACCGCATGGATTTCATCAATATTTAAAAGATGGTCATAAAAAAAATACTATTTATACAACACACGATAATGAAGCAGAGTCTAAATTAGAGTTTTTATTAAAACACTCTAAAACCTTTTATGATCTTATTTTAGAAAGCAGTTTAGATATTTATAAATCACAAGAATTTAAAAATTTAAAGAGGCTACTTAATAAACAAACTAAAAGCAATGATAAAGATGATGATGATAATAACTACACACCAAAAGAAAATGGTGAGATTAAACCTGACAGTCTTTAAAACCCTTTTGATCCTGATGCCACTTACCGGTTTAAATATGATGATAATATCGGGTACACTGGTAATGTAGTAGAAGCTTTTGATGGTGAAAACAATATTATTAAAAATTATGATCTAAAGCCCAATACATACAGTGATCAAAAATTTAGTAGGGACACTATTAAAACACTTTCTAAAACAACAGAAAGAAAAGAACCTTTAAAGATGTTAATAGACGGAACATATTTTTCTATAGAACTAGCTAAA
>DATGCJ010000108.1:0-6146 GCA_035312025.1 Halanaerobiales bacterium
TTGCGGTAATGGAAGGTAATGATTCCGTTTCATCAAATAGAGTCGTAAAGTTCGATAATAAAAAGAAGATCTCTGATACAGATATAGGAAATAAATTAAAAGGTAAAGTTGATAATTTAATGGAACTACTCAAAGCATATAACAAGGGGATTATTAAAGAAAAATATTAAAAAATCATTTGTAAAAGTTAATATTAAAAAAAGTTAATATTAAAATAAGTTAATGGGCCAGTTTATAAACTGACCCATTTCTTATATACTAACCAATTTTTTTATTTTCCTTTTTTGTAGTTGTATTAATTATAGAATAGAGTGGACACCAACCCGAAGCAGCTGTAAAGATAGGTATAATTCCGATTGCTCCCCACCAACTATTGTACATAATACCAATTGCGATAATCACAATTCCCAAAATATACCTGATTATCTTATCGGACTTGCCAACGTTTTTCTTCATGATAAGTTCCCTCCTCCTTACTTTCAACTATCTATATTTTACCAGATAATTAAATATAGATAAGTAAGGTACTTAACTAGACCAAAAATATTTACACAATTATGTATTAACAATATAAACGTTTAACAACAAAAAAACCCGGGTAGAACCCGAGTTTATAATATAATGATATTATTCATTATTATAATAAAATAAAAAATTAACCAAAAATAAAAATGGAGCTGATGACCGGACTTGAACCGGTAGCCTGCTGATTACAAGTCAGCTGCTCTACCAATTGAGCTACATCAGCTTGAATAATTTTTATGCTGTTTTCAATTTCATACAGCAATTATTATAACTTAGAATTGTTGTCAGGTCAAGGGTTAAATCTTAATTTTTTAATATTTTCCCAAAATTTTTTCTCTAACTATATTATACACCATATTTGTTTGTAATATCACCCCTACAATGATATAATTTTTTCAGGAAGTGATAAAGATGGCCAATAAATATAGAAGCAATAAGATCAAAAAAGAACATACAATTATAGAAGATATACTACCACTTTTAGAAAGTATATCAATATATCCAGAAATAAAGAGTATAATTCCGGGCAGAATTAACCAGAGAAGCAGTAGTAGTGGTCAAAAAGCATATTTGCAGATCAAGTATAATACAAATAGCGGTTTAAAACTGCTTGCTAAAAACAGCTCTTCTGTACAGGAAGTATTTGTGGTAACTAAAGATACTGATAAAACTATGACAAGGCTTAAAAAATTAGAATTCACCAACTAAATCCTTGACTTTTTAGTAATTGTGGGATATAATTTTTAACAGTTTGCGGGTTGTGGCGCAGCTTGGTAGCGCGCACGCCTGGGGGGCGTGAGGTCCCGGGTTCAAATCCCGGCAACCCGACCATTTTATTTATATGAATTTTAACAAGCCCGGCCTGGGCTTTTTTTATATTTAAAAGAAGAAAAAGGGTGTATATTAATGATAAAAGTTAGTTTTGTAACTTTAGGTTGTCCCAAAAATGAAGTTGATACAGATTATATGATGGGCATAACCTTTAATGATGATAAATATAAATACGAAGAGCAGCCGAAAGAAGCAGATGTAATAGTAATTAATACCTGCGGCTTTATCGAGGATGCCAAAGAAGAGTCAATCGACACCATTTTACAGGCGGCTGAATACAAAAAGGATGGATTAATAGATGCTTTAATAGTAACGGGCTGTCTAACCCAACGGTATAAAACTGAGTTGATGGAAGAGATTAAAGAAATTGATGCGGTCTTAGGAACTGGTACATTTGATCAAATAAAAGAGACCATTGATGATGTATTAAATAATAAAAAAAGGTACAATAGAATTGATAAACCGGTTTTTGACTTTAATCAAAACTTAGAAAGATTTAATAAACAAAACCATTATTCCTATGTTAAGATCGCGGAAGGCTGTAATAATAACTGCAGCTACTGTAGCATCCCTTTTATTAGGGGTCCTTTAAACAGCCGCAAAATGGAAGATATAATAAAAGAAATAGATATATTAGTAGAAAACGGGGCTAAAGAAATTATTTTAACCGCCCAGGATACAACCGAATATGGAAAAGACCTTTACGGGGAACGTAAACTCGTTGACTTATTAAAAGAAGTTGTTAAAATAAAAGATCTTAAATGGGTCAGGTTACTTTACAGTTATCCCGAACATATCTCACAAGAATTAATAGATGTTATCAAAAACAATGACAAGATATGCAACTATTTAGATATCCCGGTCCAGCATTCTTCCAATAAGATTAGAAAACAGATGAGGAGAGAAGGAACTAAAGAAGAGTTGCTTAATGTAATTAATGATGTTAGAAAAAATATAAATGATGTTGCCTTAAGGACCTCACTTATTGTCGGTTTTCCCGGTGAAACAGAAGATGACTTTAACAACCTGCTTTCCTTTATCAAGGAAGTTAAATTCGACAGATTAGGGGTTTTTCAATATTCGAGAGAAGAAGGAACTAAAGCCGCTTTAATGGCTAATCAAATAGATAAAGAGATAAAACAAAAAAGATACAATAAAATAATGGAAATACAACAAAATATATCATATAATAAGAACAAAGAATTAATAGACAGAGGACTGGATGTTATAATCGATGAAGAAATTGACGATGAATTTATAGGCAGAACTGTCTATGATGCACCCGAAATTGATAACACTGTCTATGTTAAAGGTAAAAATATAAGTATAGGAGATATTGTTAAGGTCAAAATCACGAATGCTTTTGAATATGACTTAATGGGAGAGAAAATATATGAATCTACCTAATAAATTAACCCTTTTAAGAATTATTTTAGTCCCCATCTTTATAGTTTTTTTACTGATGAGAAAAAACATACCGGGGGCGGAGGTATTTTCTTTGGCTGTATTTATCCTGGCAGCCATTACCGACAGTCTGGATGGATATATCGCAAGAAAACAGCAGATTGTAACGAAGTTCGGCAAGATCGTAGACCCGGTTGCTGATAAGCTATTAATCTCAGGCGCTTTAATTGCCTTTGTTGCCCTAGATGAAATTTCTCTTTGGGCTGCTATATTAATTATAGGCCGCGAATTTGCTGTCACCGGTTTAAGAGTAATCGCAGCTAAAGATGGTGTAATAATTTCGGCCAGTATCTGGGGTAAAATAAAAACCACTATCCAAATTACAGCCGTTATAGCTGTAATTGCAGATCCTAAAATTATTACCTTGCCCTACAATATACCTAATATCTTAATCTGGGTAGCCGTATTAATCACCTTATATTCCGGCTATAAATACTTCCAGGCAGTCAACATTGATTTTTTCGTTGAGGAGGATCACCACTAAAACAATGAAAGCTATTAAAAATAAGATAATAGAAGTAGTTGCAAGTTGTTTTTACATAGGATATATACCGGGTGCACCCGGAACTTATGGTTCCTTATTCGCCCTGCTTTTAATCAGTCAGTTTAATGTCTTAACTAAAAATATTTCTGTTATTGCCTTTATAATAATTGGTCTGCTTTCATCTACCCTTATGGAAAAACATACGGGCAAAAAGGACGACCAAAGAATTGTTATCGATGAATTTGTGGGCATGTTAATAACCTTTTATTTTATTGAACCCAATTTTACTTATTTAATAGTCGGCTTCATCTTATTTAGACTCTATGATATATATAAACCATATCCAATTAAAAAAATACAGAACTTACCCTCAGGCTGGGGAATTATGCTGGATGATATTCTGGCCGGTGTCTATGCTAGAATAGTCTTACATATATTTGTTGTCCTTCAAATCGGTTTTTAAAAACCGATTTTTTTTATTAATTAAATATGATATAATTTATTCGAGGTGAATACATTGAATGTAGAAATTATAAGTATCGGGGATGAACTTCTGGACGGATCTGTCCAGGAACGTAACGCCAACTTTATCAGTAATAAGTTAAAAAAATATAATATAATACCTCACCATATATGTATAGTGGGAGATAACATAATCAAAATATTAAATCTAATAAAAACAGCAAAGAAGAGGTCTGATATTATCTTCATCACAGGTGGTTTAGGGCCCACCGGTGATGATATTACCAGAAATGCGGTTAGTAAGGCCTTTGATATAGAATTAGAATTTCATGAAGATATTAAAAAGAGGATCGAAAAAAGATTAAGAGAATTTCATGTAGACCATACGGATAATAATAACCAACAGGCCATGATTCCTAAGGGTGCAAAAGTATTACCCAATGAGCGAGGAACGGCCCCCGGTTTCATAATCAATAAGGATAATACAACCTGTATCTGTATGCCGGGTGTGCCCGATGAGATGAAACCGATGTTTAAAAAACAGGTAATATCATTTCTTGATTTAGCAAATAAGGAAATATATAAAGAAGAATTGTTCTTTAAAGGAATAGGGGAAGCCCAACTAGAAGATAAAATATATAGCTCAGTTAAAGTCCCTGAAGATATCTATCTCAGTTTTGTTGTAAAGAAAACTCATATTTTAGTAAAAGTGAATGGTAAAGATAAAAAATTAGTCCAAGATACTACTGATAAAATTAAGGATAAGTTAGGGCAAAATATCTTTAAAGATTTAAACTTAATTGAAACCATCTATAATATCATGAAAAACAATAAATTAACCTTAAGTACAGCCGAATCCTGTACTGGCGGCCTGCTTGGTAATAGGATCACCAATTTATCCGGCAGTTCGATCTATTATCTGGGCGGAATTGTAGCTTACAGTAATGAGTTAAAAATCAATATGCTTAATATAGATAAAGAAATTATCGAAATTAAAGGTGCGGTAAGCTCTGAAACTGCTGAAAGTATGGCGGATAATATTAAAGAAATTACAGGCTCTGACTATGGTATAGGTATTACGGGTATAGCGGGCCCAACCGGTGGGACAAAAGCCAAACCGGTAGGACTTGTCTATATAGGAGTAAGTGGGAAAAATGAAACTAAAGTCAAAGAGTACCAATTGAAAGGAAAAAGAAAACAAATCAAGTATTTAAGTAGTGAGTTTGCCTTGAAAGATTTAAAATATCTGTTATATAGGGAGGGTTATCATGAAAAAGAATAAACTTTTAGTTTTGATGTTAATTTTAACTTTTGTCGTGTTTTCTAGTATTGCAGTCAACGCTCAGTCAGAACAGTTGGATTTACTAAGTAGGAGTATAAAAAATTACCATCTCAGTAACTACCAAGAAGCCCTGGATTTAAATACCCAGATCAATGTAGATGAACTAACCACTTCAGCTAAAATAGACACTCTTTATTACCGGACTTTAATCAAGCTTGCTTTAGGAAATATCTCCACCGCAAAAGAAGATTTAAGTCAGCTTAATGAGATGGGTTATGATTTTGGAATGATCCACTATGAATTAGCCAGAATATATATGAACTTTTATAATAACTTTGATAATGCCTATTATCAAACTGCTCTAGAGGAATTTAAAAAGGCAAGGGCACTCGGTATAAATTCTCCTCAGTTTCACCGGGACTATGCGATGGCCTTTATGGGTATCAACAATAAACAAAGGGCCGTACAGCAGTTAGAAATGGCAATTATCGAAAATGGATCAGTTGATGTTTTACTTAATATAGCTAACCTGCATAAAGAATTGGGTAATTATGATAAAGCAGCCGATTACTATAACCAGGTTATTGAGATGGACAATAAGAATGTACAAGCCTATGGTGAATTAGGAGATGTCTTAATCAGACAGGAAAAATATGCTGAAGCAGCCGAGGTGCTGCAAAATGGGGTTGAACTAAATCCCGATTCTCTCGTTGTTAACTTCCAATTAGGTAAAGCATATTATTATACAGAAAACTATGAGCAGGGTGAACAGTATTTAACCAAGGTTATCGAACTTAAACAAAACTATTATAGAGCCCACTATTATTTAGGTAAGCTATATGAAAAACAAGAAAATTATCAAAATGCTTTATATTATCTCAAGGAAGCAGTCAAGTATAATCCCAATTTCGCGGATGCCTATATCTCGTTAGGAGATATAAACTTAAAACAGGGTAAAAATTATCAGGCCATAGCCAACTATTCTACAGCGATTGAACAAAACCCTGAGTACCCGCCCGGACACTTTCATCTCGCTTTAGCCTATATAGAATCTGATATGAAAGAGGCCGCGATTTCAGAATTAAGAAAAACCCTTCA
>DATGCJ010000109.1:0-5403 GCA_035312025.1 Halanaerobiales bacterium
AGTCGGTAAATCTACTGTCACCGCCAATTTAGCAATTGCCCTGCAAAAAGAAGGTAAGCAGGTTGGAATTATAGATGCTGATGTACACGGATTTAGTATTCCGCGTATCATCGGGTTAGAAGAACAGGTAAAAGTGGAACAAGAATCTGAATTAATTCATCCCGCTGAAAAGATGGGAGTTAAAGTTATCTCAATGGGTTCTTTTGTCCATGAGAAAAATCCCGTGATTTGGAGGAGCCCCTTACTCTTAGGAGCCCTACAGCAGTTCTTTAAAGATGTGCTCTGGGGTGATTTAGATTACCTCTTACTGGACTTACCTCCTGGTACTGGTGACATGAGCTTAAATATCATGCAGAAGTTACCTCACGCCAGAACTATGATTGTAACAACTCCTCAAATAACCGCTACCAATGTGGCCGGACGTGTTGGTCATATGGCAGAAAAGATGGATTCAGACGTTTTAGGTATTGTAGAAAATATGGCCTACTATGAATGCTCAGAATGTGGTAATAAGGAATATATCTTTGGTAAAGGTGGCGGGGAAGAACTCGCTGAATTACTGGGTGTAGACCTCTTAGGACAATTACCGCTCATGACACACGTAAGAGAAGGCGGAGATAAAGGTAATCCGGTTGTAGATGAAGATAGTAATGATGATATAAGTCAGGAATTTTTAAAGATAGCCCAGGAAGTTATCAAAAGGAAAAAAGAATTTGATCCCAGCTTAAAACCGATGAACCTGGAAGGTGGACCCGGTGGTAATCAGTAATTTCGGAAAAAAATAAGAAGCTAGAGCACCTGGATTCGCCAGGTGCTTTTTCTTTGGTGTATTTGTTATGGTCTTTAACCTAAAGCAACATCTAAAAGCATCATTATCGAAAAACCAACCATGGCCCCTAAAGTTGCAATATCAGTACCTTCAGATTGAGATTCTGGGATTAATTCTTCAATTACAACATAAATCATGGCACCGGCTGCAAAGGATAATGCATAAGGCAGTAGGGGACGCATACTTAACACTGCCCAGGCGCCAATGATACCGGCAATTGGTTCAACAACACCGGACAACTGTCCATAATTGAAGCTTTTTACGGCCGAGAATCCTTCTCTTTTTAGGGGCACAGATACTGCAGTTCCCTCTGGAAAGTTTTGAATACCGATACCTAAAGCTAAGGCAGTTGCTCCAGCCAGAGAGGCTGAGGGGAGATTAAAAGAGGCGGCCCCAAAAGCCACTCCCACAGCTAAACCTTCTGGAATATTATGGAGTGTGATAGCTAGAACTAATAATACACTCCGCTGCCAGGTAGTATGGATACCTTCTGCTTCCTCCACATCCAAGCCTAAATGGAGATGGGGAAGGGTTTTATCTACTAGATACAAGAAGGCTCCTCCTAATAGAAAACCAAATACGGCCGGAACCCAGGGAATATATCCTTGATTTTCTGCCATTTCGATGGCAGGTGCTAAAAGTGACCAATAACTAGCTGCAATCATTACCCCGGCTGCAAAACCCAGCATTGCATCAAGTATTTTTCTTTTAACATCGGTAAAAAAGAACACCAAGGCTGCCCCTAGGGCAGTTAGAAACCAGGTGAAAAGGGTGGCAAAAAGAGCTTGTGTTATAGGACTAAAACCAGCTAACCATTCTAACATTTGGATAAACCTCCCAGTTTTTTATTATATATATTAATAACACATTTACATTCTATGTATATAAGATTAAAGGATTTTTATATTTTAATCAAGAATAAAGATAATTAAGAAAAAAAGAATATAGGAGGGCGGAAAATCAGATGAAATTACTGCAAGAGTTTATCAATCAGGAAATAGGTCTGGCTAACGGCTGCACAGAACCGGCAGCAGTAGCCTATTCAGTAGCTAGAGCAGCAGATTTTTTAGAAGGTGATTTGGAAAAAATCGTAGTAGAGATGGATGGTTTTGTATATAAAAACGGTATGAGAACCGGTATACCTGGCACTAATAGATACGGTGGTAATCAACTAGCAGCAGCCCTCGGATTTTTTATAGAGAACTCAGCCGATAAAAAACTCACTTTATTAAACGGCTTAAAAGAAGAGACTTTACAAAAGGCAGACTCTATTATTGATAAAATAGAATTAAAAGTAATCAAAGGTCAAAGAGACTTACTTATTAAAACAAAACTTATTGGCGATAATGTAGTAAAAAGTAAAATAGAAGACGACCATACTAATTTAACTGAGATAAATGTTAATGGAGAAACAATATATAAAAATACCAATCAGGCTAGTGAAGATAATATTGAATTCAATCTAAAAAATGAAATAGAAAGTATGAATGTAAATGAAACGATAAAATTAGTAGAAAGACAGTATGATAGTTCAATGGAAGAGTATTTAAAACAGGGCTTAAAGATAAATCAAAAACTGGCGGAAGCCGGTATGAAAGACGAAGGTTGTGGAGTAGGCAGAACATATAAAAAAGCTGCAGCCGATGATTTTGTGAGAAGTTCAGCGGCAGAAATAGCAGCGGCAGTTGACGCCAGGATGGGCGGAGCTCAGCTGCCTGCTTTAACTTCATCCGGCAGCGGTAACCAGGGGATATTTATCACACTCGGTACCTATCTTTCCGGTCAGAATATGGAAAAGGAAGAAACGGAAATCTTTAAAGCAACCCTTATCGCCCACTTAATAGCATATTATATAAAAACAAAAATGGGTAAGTTATCTTCTTTATGCGGACTTTTTACAGCTGCTGCCCCGGGAATGTTAGCTGGTTTATTGTATCTTGTTAAAAAAAATGAAATGATAGAAGACGGTATAAATAATTTATTTAGCGATTCGGGGGGCATTCTCTGTGATGGAGCTAAGACCAGTTGTGCCTTTAAAGCGATCAGTGCTTATGAATTAGCACAGCGACATTTTAAATTTTTAGATAGTGGTATTGAATGTCCACTTCCCACTGGATATGTTAACAGTGATCTTAAAAAGACCTTAGAACATCAATATGCACTTGTAAATCCGGGGGGAGTTTCGGTAAATGATGCTTTAATTGAGACAATTAAGGCTAATTTTGCTAAAAAAGGAGTTGATAAAAAATGAAAATAGCAGTTGTTGGAGGTGTAGCGGCAGGAACAAGTGCTGCAGCAAAAGCAAGTAGGACGGCTGAAGATGCAGAAATAGTTCTATTCGAAAAAGGGGAAGATATTTCTTATGCAGGTTGTGGACTGCCCTACTATATTTCTGAAGTAACTAAATCCAGAGGTAAGGTAGTAATAAATACTCCCGAAGAATTTGAAGAAAAATATGGAGTAGATGTACGAATAAAACATGAAGTTATTGATATCGATAAAGAGAAAAAAGTTTTAACTTATAAAGACCTAGAAAATGATACTAAAGGTGAATATCAATATGATAAATTGATTATTACCACAGGTGCCAAACCCATAATTCCACCGATTGATGGTATAGATTTAGAAAATATTCAGCCGCTCCGTTCAGTAAAAGATGCCGATCAGATCAAAGAAAAAATGAAAGATGCAGAGAAAGTAACAATTATCGGAGCCGGTCTAATTGGTCTTGAAATGGCTGAATCTTTTTCAGAATTAGGTAAAGAAGTCACTGTTGTGGAACTAATGAATAAAATTTTACCTCAGTTTAGTCAAGATATAACCAAATATGTAGACAATCACTTAAGAGAACAGGGAGTAAATCTTGTTCTAGGTGATGGAGTAAACTCTTTTAAAGGTGATGAAAAAGTTGAACGGATAATCACAAGTTCCGGCCAAAAAATAGATACTGATTTTGTCCTTTTATCTTTAGGTATTAAACCAGAAGTAAATCTGGCTAAACAGGCCGGGATTGGAATTGGAAAAACAGGTGCAATTGAAGTAAATGAAAGAATGGAAACCAATGTAGAAGATGTTTATGCAGCCGGGGACTGTGCTGAAACAATAAATCTATTGACAGACCAAAGGGTCTGGATCCCAATGGGCTCGACCGCTAATAAGCAGGGCCGAGTTGCCGGTGAAAATGCGGCCGGGGGAGATAACCACCACTTAGGGGTATTCCAAACTGCGATCACTAAAATATTTGATTATACAGTTGCTAAAACTGGAATTGATGAGAAAGAGGCGGCTGAAAATGGTTATGATCCTGTAGTCGTTACTATAACTGGTGCTAACCATGCGCATTACTTCCCGAACTTTAAAAAGATGAAGATTAGGGGTGTATTCGATAAAAAGAGCCATCGTATTATTGGAGCTCAAATAGAAGGAGAGAGCAAGGTCGACAAACGTATAGATGTAATCAGTACGGCCATCTATAGCGAACTTAGGGCTGAAGATCTCTTTCAGATTGATCTAGCCTATGCCCCACCTTATTCCACTCCGAAAGATCCAGTAGCGGTCTTAGGCATGGTGGCAGAGAAAAAGTTAAATCAATAGATAAATATAAAAAAAAGAAAGTGACCCGATATTTTGGGTCACTTTTTTTTACATTATTAGATCATTATTTACTTACTAAGTCCTGCATTTGTTCATAGGTTAAAGCCCCACTGTGTCTAGCCTGTATAATACTATCTTTGTCTAATATAAAGGTAGTAGGGATACCGCGGACCAGATATTTAGAAGAAGCAACTGTACCGCTTTTGTCTAAAAGGGTAGTGAATGAAAAATTATTTTTCATTAGATAATCAAAAACTTTATCTTTGCCCTCCTGAATATTAACGGTCAGCACCTTTATATTCTCATTATTTTTATAGAGTTTTTGAATGGCCGGCATTTCTGCCTTACAGGGCGGACACCAGCTGGCCCAGAAATTTAAAAATACTTTCTGCCCCTGTAAGTCATATAAGCTTATTTTTTCTCCACTCATATCTTCCAAGGTAAAATCAGGTGCCTTCATACCGACCTGAGCCCCAACCTTAACATCATCAGAGGCTGCCTGTATTTCGTTAACATAAAACAATGTACCTGCCGTTAATAACAGTAAAGCTATTACGGTTATTAAACCTTTGTTCTTCATTAATTTCATAGTAAAGACCTCCTAAAAGCCAATTATATTTAGATTGTTTGTAAAAATTAAAATACCTAAAATTATAATCAATGCACCACTCACCATATTTATATAATTTAAATATCTATTCATTTTTTTAATCGCCGGTAAAATCTTTTTGGCTGCTAAGGCTGTGATTAAAAAGGGTAAAGCAAAGCCAAAAGAGTAAATGAATAATAAAAAGCCGCCGGTCATTAAGTTCTGACTGTTACCGGCTAAAATTAAGATTGAAGAGAGAATGGGTCCAATACAAGGAGTCCAGGCCAAAGCTATTCCCACTCCCAGGATAAAGGACTGCACATACTTATTAGATCTTTTGGTAATATTTAGCTTTTTCTCATAATAAAGCCATTTTAATTTGATAATACCG
>DATGCJ010000110.1:0-11376 GCA_035312025.1 Halanaerobiales bacterium
TAGTTATTCCCGAACACGTATGGAATGTATTCAAAAGGCCTATCTATAATGTAGACCTATGGCATTTTGAGTAAATACAGGTCATAATTAAATATATCAATTAAAAGACAGCCCCTTACGGGTTGTCTTTTTTCTTTGAAATATATTATAATATAATAAATGCAATATCTATGAGGTGAAATTTATGTATCTTGACTTAATAAAAAAACGCATTAAAAATAGCCAAATAAAACCATTGGGTGTAAAGGCAAAATTTGCTGTTTTGGTTCCTTTGCTTAGACTAGAAGATAAATTACATTTAATTTATGAGATTAGGTCAGAAGAGATTGGTACCCAACCAGGTGAGGTTTCATTTCCTGGCGGTAGAATAGAGGAAGGTGAAACGGCCCGCGAGGCTGCCGTGAGAGAAACGGAAGAAGAACTTGGACTTGATAAAAAACAAATTGAAGTATTTGGACAGATGGACTATTTGATACCGCCTTTTAATATAGCATTATATCCATTTACAGGGTTTTTAAAGGTCGATAGTCTGGCTGATTTAGCCATAAATAAGGCGGAAGTACAAGAAATATTCACAGTACCTTTAAATTACTTTTTAGAAAATGAACCAGAGACCCATGTAGTCAACTGTAGACATGAAATAAATGAAAACTTTCCTTATCATTTAATCCGCAATGGTAAAGAGTACGACTGGCGGGAAGGAGAGTATCCGGTCAACTTTTATAAATATAAAGATCATGTTATTTGGGGTATGACAGCCCGTTTTACAACCAATTTAATTGATAAAATAAAGAATCAATGAATTTTAAAGGAGGGTTATGATGGAAAAGAAATTATACCGTTCCCGTGAAAGTAGAGTTATCGGGGGAGTATGTGGTGGAATAGGTGAATACTTTGAAATTGATCCGGTTATAGTGAGGCTCGTATTTTTAATACTCTTTTTTGTTTTTGGTGTGGGTCTAATAACCTATATCATAGCCTGGATTATAATCCCGGACAAACCATTAGATCAAGCAGAAGTGGAATATGAAATAGATGAAGAAGCAATAAAAAAACAAAAAGAAAAAAGGATGAAAGTCCTCGGCTATATCTTGTTCGGCCTCGGAATATTTTTCATCCTGGAACTATGGTTTGATATCAATTTTGAATTAGGAGCTGAATTTTGGTCAATCGGTTTAATCTTGATTGGGTTAGTTTTAATCTTTAAACACCAATCTAAAAATAAATAGGTTTACCCTATATCTTTTGAATAGCCGGGCATATTATTTCTTCTTTCCATCTCAGAGGTAACGCGATTTAAGGTTAGTTTTAACCAGATTGCAGCAGGTATTACACTAATTACTTCTGAAATCGGAAAGGCATACCATAAATTATTGAGTCCATACCATTGACCTAAAAGATACATCATAGGTAGTAAAACGATAATCTGTCGTAAAAAGGAGAAGAACAGACTAGGTAGTCCTTTACCCATCGCTTGAAAAGTGGTTGAAATTATAATAGCGGGACCAATAATCGGAAAGGCAATACTAATTCTTTTTAAGGCTGTAGTTCCGATTCTTATTAATTCCGGATCTTTGTTAAATAAAGTAATGAGTTGAGTTGGTATTGTTTGGAATATTATAAAACCAGCGGTGGTAAAGACAAATGCTATAACTCCCGCTAATTTAATAGTTTTCATCATTCTTTTTGGATTATTATGACCAAAGTTATAGCCGACGATCGGCATATAACCCTGGTTTAAACCAAAAACAGGCATGAAGACAAAAGACTGAAGTCTAAAGTAAATACCGGCCGCTGCGATCGCGGTGGTGGTAAAGGAAGCCAAGATTTTATTCATTCCGGCTAACATGAAACTAGCTAAAAACTGCATTATCATGGCTGGGAAACCGACTTTATATATTTCAACAATAACATTAAAATCAAATTCAAAGGTTTTTAGATCCATCTTAAGTTCATTTTTATCACTAAACAGCATAAATACTAAAAATATTCCACTTAATAATCTAGCAGTAACGGTAGCTATCGCTGCTCCCTGGATACCAAGACGAGGGAATATCCAGAGTCCGTAGATTAAAAAGGGATCTAAGATGATATTGATAACTGCTCCGATTACCATTACAACCATGGGAATAAATGTATTACCTTCTCCCCTTAAAATATTGTTAGAGATCATGGGGAAGAATAAGGCAATTGAGCCCATAAGAATTATAGAGATATATTGGGTACCTAAATTTATTAGGTTGGCATCATTAGTAAAAATAACAAAGAGTCTATCTGATAAAAAGTAACCGATTAAGGCCATTATTATACTGTAAAACAGTGAGATCAATATTACGTGTTCAGCCGCATTGGCAGCCTCTTCTCTTTCACCCTGACCGAGCCGCCTTGAGATTAAAGAACTGGTGCCTACTCCAGTTCCCACAGCAATTGCGATGATAATCATCTGCAGGGGGAAACTTAAGGATAAGGCTGATAAGGGATCAGTGCCCAGACGGCCCACATAAATACTGTCCACAACATTATATAAAGCTTGGATGGCCATTGCTATTATAGAGGGAATTGATAATCTAAATAATAAGGGTACAATCGGATCTGTACCCATTCTTTTTGAACTTCGTTTTTGCACAGAAATCACCTCAAGAAAATCCTGTTAATCTGTGTAAATGATATATTATTATTAATTTATTGTCAATGAGATTACCTTAAAATAAGGGGAATAAAAAAATGAAAGAAGAAACTACTTTTGAGACCTTTAATCAGTTAGATATCAGAGTTGGTAAAGTAAAGAAAGTTAAAGACTTTCCCAAGGCCAACAAACCTGCCTATAAATTATGGGTAGATTTAGGTGAAGAAATAGGAGTAAAAAAATCTAGTGCCCAGATAACTGACCTGTATTCTAAGGAAGAATTAAAAAATACAAAGGTTATTGCAGTTGTTAACTTTCCTCCCCTGCAAATAGCTGATTTCATTTCAGAAATATTAGTATTAGGTATCTATAGAGAGGATGGAGTAGTACTTTTAAGTCCTGATAAAGAAGTGGAAATAGGTTCAAAAATAGGATAGATAAAGAAAGGAAGTTTTAACTTGCTAGATAAAAAATTAATTGAAGAAAAGGCAGAAAATATACAGACCGAGCTAATAGAATGGAGAAGAAGGATCCATCAAAATCCAGAACTTGGTTTTAAAGAATATCAAACCTCTGATTTTATAGCAGCTAAACTAAATGAATATGGTATCGAATATGAACGGGTCTGTGAAACGGGTATAGTTGGACTTATTAAAGGAAATAAAGCTGGCAAGACCCTAGCAATTAGGTCCGATATCGATGCTTTAGCCCTGACAGAAAAAAATGAAGTAAGTTATAAATCAAAAAATGATGGGGTTATGCATGCCTGTGGACATGACGGCCATACTGCTATTCTTTTAGGAACAGCAAAGGTTTTAAATGAAATGAAGGATCAAATTAAGGGTAATATCAAACTTATCTTTCAACCGGCTGAAGAGGGTCCGGGTGGGGCAAAACCGATGTTAGAAGCGGGGGTATTAGAAGATCCAGCCGTGGACTTCATTTTAGGCCTGCATATTAATCCTGGCATTGAATCGGGTAAAGTAGGTCTAAAAGATGGTAGAATTCAAGCTGCCCCCGATTATTTTGAAATAAAAATCAAAGGAAAAGGTGGACATGGGGCCCGCCCGAATGAAGCTATTGATTCTATCACAATTGGTTCTCAAATAGTAATGGGAATTCAACAGATTAAAAGCAGAGAAACAGATACTTTAAAGCCTTTAGTGATAAGTATTGGTTCTTTTCACTCCGGTGAAGCTTTTAATGCAATACCAGAAGAAGCTGTCATTACCGGGACAGTTCGTTCCTTTGATAATGATTTAAGGAAAATGGTAAAAGAGAGAATGGAAGAAATAGTAAAAAATATTACCAAAGCCTACAGAGCGGACTATGATTTCAAGTATTCATTTGAATATCCGCCCGGTTATAATAATAAAAAACTGACCGATTTAATGAGAGAAGTAATAATAGAGGATTTAGGAGAAGAGTATCTTTATGAGATACCGGAACCTTCTATGGGGGGAGATGACTTTGCCTACTTTTCACAAGAAGTACCAGGACTTTACATGAGGTTAGGAACCAGGAATGAAGAGAAAGGTACCATACATCCACTTCATTCCCAAAACTTTAATTTAGATGAAGATATTTTGAAACAGGGAGTTAAACTTTTTGTTTATGCAGCTAATAAAATTTTAAATAACGGTCAATAAATAGAGGAAGAATGGTATTGTAATAACTGAGAATAAAGTTGTAATAAATACTCCTTCGGAAGCATATTTACAATCACCATCAAATTTTTCTGCAAACAATACTACCTGGGCAGGGGCTGGCATAGCTACTAATATTACACTTGTTTGATATATAATGGGTTTTAAATCAAAAAATGAAAGGGCTAATAATGTTAATATCGGATATAATATTAATCTCATAATGGTTAACAATATAAGTTTTTTATCTAAAAATAATTTTTTGAAGTTAGCATTAACCAGTGAACTACCGATGACTAACATTGAAACAGGAAATGTAATATTACCCAGCATTTCAAGTGAACCGGTAATAAAAGAAGGTGGTCTTAGACCGGTAAATAATAAGAAGAAACCAATAATAATGGCAATTACCCCATTATTTAAAAGACTCTTGTATTCAAAATCATAATTTTCTTCTTCTTTTCTATTGAATAAATATACTCCGTATGTCCACACTAAAACATTAAAAAAGATTAAATTTATTGAGTTGAATATAATTCCGTTTTCGGGAAATAAAGTTGTAATTATCGGGATGCCCATATAACCTACATTCCCGAATGCAAGGATGAATTTGAATACAGTGTTTTTAGCTAAAGGCAGTTTGGCCATTTTACCGATAACCTCTGATAAGATAATAATCAAAAGGTATATAGCTGCAGTAATAATAGTGAAAATTTTAACGTAATTTATTAGTTCCCTATTGATTTCTACCATCATCGAAGATATAATTAAAGCAGGTAGTGCCACATCTACTAAAATACGCGACAAGCCTTTATTTAATTTTTCATTTATAAAATTCATCTTTCTCAATACATATCCAAGAAATATTAAAAGAAAAAGGCTTAATATCTGAGAGATTACTATATTATATGCCATTTTTTAACCTACTTTCCTAATATTATTTCAAATAATTGTATCATATTATAAATCAGAGTGTCAAAGGGGCGATTAAAATTAATAATTTAGTAACTACTATCAAAGATTCCTGTCATGAGTGTTATGCTTGTGTAAGGAACTGTCCTGTTAAGGCCCTGAGAGTAAAAGATGGACAATCAGAAGTAATTAAAGATCGCTGTATAAATTGTGCTAACTGTGTAACTATTTGCTCACAGGGGGCAAAAGAGGTAAAAAATCATAAGGAACATATTGGTTCATTAATTAATAAAGAAGATATGGACTTAGTGGTTGGTCTAGCACCTAGCTTTCCAGCTTTTGATACCGAATTAAATTTTGAAGAATGGGAAGAGATCCTTATTAAATCAGGCTTTAAAGAGGTATATGAGGTAGCCTGGGGAGCTCAGCTAATGATTAATGAATATAAAGAGTACTTAAAAAAGGATGATGAGCCAGTAATTAGTACAGCCTGCCCGGTTGTTGTAAATTTAGTCAGGAAATATTATCCTGAATTAGTAAATTATTTAGCACCGATTGTATCTCCTATGGGTGCCCTGGTTAAATATTTAAGAGCAACTGTAGAATCAGATACGAAAGTAGTATTAATTGGTCCCTGTCATGCTAAAAAAATGGAATTTGCCAATAATGAATTTGTGGAAGGTGTTTTAACATATACGGAAGCATTTGATATGTTTGAAAACCATTTTGATATTTATAAAAATAAAGATAAATATGATAACAAAGAAGAGGAAGAAGAGGATTTAATTATTGATAGTTATTCACGGAACATACCAATCGCCGGTGGTTTGAAAGAAGCGTTAGAAGGTAAAACAGATGACCGCTTTTTAAAAGTAGAAGGCGGGAAAAAGTTGAACGCGCTCTTTGATATGATGTCAGCCGGAGAAATTAGTCCTAAATTTGTTGATGCCTTATTTTGCGATGGCTGTATAAATGGAGTTGATTTAACGGAAAAGAGTCATTTTAAGAAAGAAATAGCCGTTAACAAATTTATTGATCATAATAAAAGAGTTGATACTAAAAAGTATAGTATTAATATTAGCAATGAGATAAATTACCAGGTGAGCTTTGAAGCGGATTATCAAAAATTAGAGGAACCCTCGGAAGAAGAGATCTGGAAAATTTTAGCTAAAACCAATAAATATACCGAGGAAGACCTCTTAAACTGTGGGGCCTGTGGCTATGATTCTTGTAAAGAAAAAGCCAAAGCAGTTTATCAGGGTTTAGCGGAAGTGGAAATGTGTTTACCATACTTACTAAATGAAAAAAGAAATGAAGTGCAGGATATCAGGGATCTTAATCTGGAACTAGATAGCATAATAAATTCTTCCTATGATGGAATGCTGGTTGTTGATGAAGACCTCAACATAGAAAGAGTAAACTCTTCTTATCTAAATATGATAAATTTAACCGAAGAAGAATTAATGGATATGGATATAAGAGATTTAGAAGAAAAGAAGATAATTTATCCTTCCGCAGCTTTATTAGTTTTTAAAGAAAAGAGAAATATTACCATTGTGCAAAACACCAGTAGAAAAAGGCTTCTTACGACTGCAACTCCCGTATTTTCTGATAACAAAATAGTTCGGGTCATTGTAAATGCAAGAGATTTAAAAGAACTAGATATGGCCATTGATAGCGAGTATTCAGAAAATGAAGAGGTTAAACTATCTTTAAATAAAGAGGATAGTAAATTTGATGATATGACCCATATTGTCTGCAAATCAGATGACATGAAAAGGATCTTAAGTATAGCAGAAAAAATAGGTAACACGAATTCCAGTGTTTTGATCTCAGGAGATTCAGGTGTTGGAAAAGAAGTTGTTGCCCGTTATATTCATCAGTTAAATGAAAAGAGAGATAATTTTGTTAAGATAAATTGTGGCGCCATTCCCGAGAGACTATTAGAATCTGAACTATTTGGTTATGAAACAGGTGCCTTTAGCGGTGCGAGAAGAGAAGGTAAACCTGGTTTAATTGAGAAGGCAAATGAAGGGACCCTGTTTTTAGATGAAATAGGTGAAATGCCTTTGAACATGCAGGTGAAATTACTGCAGGTCATCCAGGAACATAGGGTAACAAGAATTGGTGGAGTAGAACAAATTGAAGTAGATTTTAGACTTATTACAGCTACAAATAGAGATCTAAAAGAAATGGTTAAAGAAGGACATTTTCGAGAGGATCTTTTCTACAGATTAAATGTAATACCAATTAATATCCCTCCTTTAACTGAGAGAAAAGAAGATATATTACCCCTCTTTGAATATTATGTTGAAGTTTTTAGTGAGAAATATGATAAAGAAGTCAAATTTGGACCGGAAGTAAAACAGATTTTATTAACCTATGAATGGCCTGGTAATGTTCGAGAAATGATTAACTTACTTGAAAGGCTGATTGTAACCAGTGAGGACACTCAAATTGTTACAAAAGATAAGATAAAAGGGCATCTAAATCCCAAAAATCAAACTGGAAGTGAACAGGATATAGTCGTAAAAGATATAGTTCCCTTAAAAGAAGCAGTGAGTTTAGTAGAAAAAGAGCTTCTCAAAATGGCCCGTCAAGAAAACAAATCAACTTATGAGATTGCTGAAATGTTAGGAGTTAATCAGTCTACAATAGTAAGAAAACTAAATAAGTATTTTGAATAATGCATTCCTGCATCATATTAATGCATATCTGCATTAATCATGGTTAGTGGAATGCTAGTTTTTTTAGAGATATTTGTGAAAAAAATCATTTATAGTGATGCAAAAATGCATTATTTTAAACAAATAAACTCTTAATAGTAGTATTCAAGATCAAAACAGGCAATATATTGTGCATTTATGTACAAAACCGAGTACGAATTTGGCTGAAATCAGGTAAAAACCCTCTTTTTTACGAAAAAATTAAGTTTTTTTAATCATTTTGTGCAATTTGGCACAAGAAATGCATATAAATATAAAGTGGAAAGATAAAAAATGAAGGTAACATTTTTTTAAAAACTTAAGAGAAAACTTTCACAAAAAGGAGGGTAAACAGTAAATGAAGAGTGATCAATTTTTAGCCAAGGCACATGATATTCAGGACACTTATGGTTATATTCCGGAAGGTGAAATCGACAAATTAGCCAAAGAATTTGATGTACCACGTGCGAAAGTATATGGTGTTATTCGCTTTTATTCAATGTTCTATACTGAACCGACTGGAAAATATATAATAAGGGTCTGTGACAGTCTATCCTGTCATATTAATGATTCTGAAGATATTGTAAATACCATTCAGAATTATTTAGGAATTGAAGATGGTGAGACAACTGATAATAAGAAGTTTACACTGGAAGTAGTTGAATGTTTAGGCCACTGTGGTGAAGGTCCTGTGATGATGGTAAATGATAAGATTTATACCCATGTAAATGAAAATATGGCTATTGACATTTTAAAAGATTGTACATAAAAGGAGGGAAGCTGATAAAAATGGAAGAAAGATACTTCTTAAAAGGTGATGAATTAAAAAGTGTTTCAGAATATGACTTTCCTGCTTTGAAAAAAGCCCTTGCAATGGATCAAAAAGAAGTTATAGATGAAATCGATGAAGCAAAATTATTGGGAAGGGGTGGAGCAGGATTTCCCACTGGTTTGAAATGGAAGTTTGCCTATCAGGAAGAATCAGATACTAAATACTTTATCTGTAACGGTGATGAAGGAGAACCGGGTACATTTAAAGACCGTTACTTAATGGAAGATAGGCCCTTAAAAGTATTAGAAGGAATTATGATTGGCGCTTATGCTGTTGGTGCCAATAAGGGATATATCTATATTAGAGGTGAGTATGCTAAATCCATAAAAACATTTAATAAAGTAATAGAAGATGCCTATAACGAAGGTATTTTAGGTGAGAACATTTTTGATAGTAATTTTAGTTTTGATTTACAGCTGGTTAAAGGAGCAGGTGCTTATGTATGTGGAGATGAAACTTCTTTAATTAATTCAATTGAGGGTAAAAGAGGTCGTTCGCGGATCAAACCTCCTTATCCCATTCAAGAAGGATTATTTGGTAAACCGACTGTTGTAAATAATGTAGAGACTCTAACTACTGCGGGAGAAATAATTAATCAAGGTTCAGCTGTTTACAAAGCATTAGGAACCGAAAACAGTAAAGGAACAAAACTAGTTTGCCTAAGTGGAGATATCAATGAACCGGGTGTATATGAAGTTGAATTTGGCAGTATGACCATTAAAGATATAATTGAAGAATTTGGGAAGGGGATTAAAAACAATGGTCAACTGAAATTTGTTATACCCGGTGGTATCTCTACTTCTATTCTCAATAAGGACCAAGTTGATATTCCTTATACTTATGAAGATATTGAAGAAGCAGAAAGCAGTTTGGGATCAGGAGCCTTAATTGTTGTGGCTGAAGGCCATGATCTAGTTGATTTAATGCTTAATGCTTCCAGGTTTTACATGGATGAAACCTGTGGAACCTGTTTCCCCTGTAGAGAAGGTAATAGACAGGTACACCATATGTTGGAAGAAGCTAAAGAAAAAGGAATCGACCAAGAAAAAACTGATCTAATTAAAGATATAGGAAAGACAATAAGATTAGCATCTCGCTGTGGATTAGGACAGAGTTCATTGAACTTTATCGGTTCAGTGGTTGATGAATATCCAGGCGAACTGCTGCAAGGAGGTGCAAATAATGGTTAATTTAGAGATAGATGGACAACAAGTAGAAGTGGAAGAAGGAACTACCATATTAGAAGCTTCTGAAAAGGCTAATATTAAAATACCAACTCTTTGTTATGAAGAAAATCTCTCGATTTATGGTGGATGTAGGCTATGTGTAGTTGAAATTGAAGGGGAAGATACTTTAAAACCTTCCTGTGCTACAATGGCTGAAGATGGTATGAAAATTAGAACTCACTCTCCCCAGGTAAGAGAGGTTAGGAAAAATCTCTTTGAATTAATAATTGCTTCACACCATATTGACTGTAATCTTAACTGTTTAACCTGTAGTCGTTCTCAGAACTGTGACTTAAGAGAAATTGCTGCTGATATCGGAGTAAGTGAAATAAGGCTTCCACCTATTGATGTTGGATATGATGTTGATGAATCCAGTTATTCTATTGTACGGGAACCTAATAAATGTATTACCTGTGGTAGGTGTATCAGAAAATGTGATGAAATACAAAGTGTTGGTATATTTACTACAGCCAATAGAGGCCCTCATACTGTAGTAACCACCTTTGAAGATAAGGGTATAGGTAATGTAGAATGTACAAACTGCGGCCAATGTATTTTAGCATGTCCAACCGGAGCTTTACATGAAGTTTACCATTATGAACATGTTTGGGATGCATTACATGATGAAGATAAACATGTAGTTGTTCAGACTGCACCAGCTACAAGGGTAGCAATAGGAGAACCCTTCGGAGCTGATCCAGGAACGATTGCAACCGGTCAAATGGTTGCTGCTTTAAGAAGGCTAGGTTTTGATAAAGTATTTGATACAAACTTCACTGCGGATTTAACAATAATGGAAGAAGGAACAGAATTAATCGAGAGAATTAAAGAAGGTGGAACATTACCGCTCTTTACTTCTTGTAGTCCAGGCTGGATTAAATTCATAGAGCATCAATATCCAGAATTTTTAGATCATGTATCAAGCTGTAAATCACCTCAACAGATGTTTGGGGCAATAGCAAAAACTTATTATGCAGAAAGAAATAATATCGATCCAGAAGATCTTGTTGTAGTATCTGTAATGCCCTGTACTGCTAAAAAGTTCGAATTAGATAGGGAAGAAATGTCGCAAGATGTTGATTATTCCTTAACTACAAGAGAATTAGCTCGTATGATTAAACAGGCAGGTATCGATATTTTAAATCTAGAAAACGAAGATTATGATGAATTACTGGGTGTCTCTTCGGGAGCGGCCGATATATTTGCTTCTAGTGGTGGTGTTATGGAAGCTGCCCTCAGAACTGCCTATGAAATAATTACTGGAGAAGAACTAGGTAAAGTTGATTTTGAACAGGTTAGAGGTCTTGAAGGTTTAAAAGAAGGGTCAGTTAAAATAAATGATATGGAAGTTAAAGTTGCTGTCGCCCATGGCTTAGGTAATGCAAGGCGAATATTAGAAAGAATGAAAGATGGAGAAGAGTATCACTTT
>DATGCJ010000111.1:0-9117 GCA_035312025.1 Halanaerobiales bacterium
TGAGTTGGTTTTGTCTGGTAAACGGTATTACCGTTGCCATCGGTTTGGGGGATACCTAGTTCGTGATTAATCTTTTGAATAGGTTCTCCTTCATTAACCATATATACACCCTTAACAAGGTCATCAGCATTCTTGGAACCGTCATTTCTTTCACTGAAATGTATTTCAGTCGGACCTACTCTAACACCACTTTTTTCAATGTAAGTGTATTCAACTACATTATCAGCCGGACAGTTTTCCGTGGCCAGCATCCCGGTTGTTTTATCTATCTTAACGGTTTCTGTTGGGCCGTGTAAATTCTCCGCCTGACGCGGTGCGTTTTCAGTTTTAAATAACTCTTCGGTTATACGGGGCGTATATTTATTGGGCAGTTTACCAGTAACCGGATCAATGGAGACCGATTTAATATTTTGAGGTTCACTGAAATAAGAGACTTCCCGTCCCTTGACTACTTCCCGCATATAATCTCCCCATAACTGAGCTGCCTCAGCACTAGAGATAGTGCGGGCCCGACCATTTTCAGTAAAGATCAAGTTGCCGTTTTCATCCCTCTGATCATAGACCATTTGCTGGAGATTATCTTCCCCGATCCAGACACTTGTGACCAGGCTGGGAGTGAATCCTACAAACCAGGCATCTGTATAGTTATTGGTCGTACCGGTTTTACCGGCGACCGGTCTATCCAAGTCAGCCCTCCAGCCGGTACCTTCATTAATAACTGACCTTAACATATCGGTCATCAAGTAACTTGTCTCTGGACTTAAAATGATCTGTTTTTTAGGATGTGCTTCATAGATTACCCGGTTATTACTATCCAAAACCCTGGTAATGGCAAATGGTTCGGTTCTGATCCCGCTGTTGGCAAAGATACCGTAGGCGGTCGCCATTTCAATCGGCTTAACACCTCTGTTTAAACCACCCAGTGCCAGTGAATAATGATCTTCCACATTATCCGCCTTTTCAAAGGTTGAGATACCCATTTGGCGGGCGGTTGATATTGTATCATTAACACTTACCTTCTGCATTAGTTTAACTGCAGCTACATTAATGGAGTGAACGAGACCGGATCTCAAACTAACCATGCCGCGGTATTTATTTTCATAGTTTGTCGGCCAGATTTCTTTCTGGTTTTGATTGTTTTTCTTCGGATTAGGCATCGGCATGTCATTTATGACATCACCGGGTGAATAATTATTTTTAACAGCTGTGGTATAGACAAATGGTTTAAAGGCCGAACCGGGCTGTCTAACAGCCTGAGTGGCTCGATTAAACTGATCATTACCCCTACCACCAATCATAGCTTTTATTGCACCTGTTTTGGCATCAAGCGTAATTAAGGCCATCTGAGGCTGATTGGGGTCAGCTGCATTATCTCTCTGTACAGTTGGTATATATTTTTGTTCAAGCGCATTTTCAACAGATTTATTGGCAATCTCCTGCATATCTGTATCCAGGGTGGTATATACTTTCAGGCCACTACCATAAACCATATTGGCCCCATACATATCTAATAATGTATCACGAACATATCTCACAAAGTAGGGGGCTGTATCTTCATCAGTTTCATACAAGGTAGATTCCAGGGCCAGTTCTTGATTTTTGGCCTCCTGGGCACTTTCTTCGGAGATATAGCCGAGTTCTACCATTTTATTTAAAACTATGTTGCGTCTCTCCAGAGCGGCATCCTTATTATTATAGGGTGAATAGTAGTTAGGTGCCCTCGGTAGTCCTGCTAACAGGGCACATTCACTTAAAGAAAGCTCGGAAACACTTTTACCGAAGTACTGTTGGGCAGCCGCCTCCATACCATAGGCGCTGTGGCCCATAAAGATTTCGTTTAAATACATTTCTAAGATTTCAGGCTTGGTATACATCCTTTCGAACTGTAAGGCTAGATAGGCCTCCTGAATCTTACGGTAGTAGGTTTTTCTCTGGTGGAGCAGGGCGTTTCTGGCCAGCTGCTGTGTGATAGTACTGGCTCCCTGGGCCCGATAACCTGCCCTGATGTTGGCTACAAAGGCTCTCACTATACCAAAGAAGTCAACTCCGTGGTGTACATAAAAGTTTTTATCTTCTATAGCCACTATTGCTTCTTTAAGATGGGCCGGAATTTTATCGATTGATACATAGATCCTGTTTTCTCTATATAGTTTTGTAAGTAAGTCTCCGTCTGCACTATAGATAATAGTAGTTTCACTGGACCCTTTATAATTGCTGATATCGGGTGTGTCTTTGATTATCCAGGTGATAGCACCTACAAAGACCCCGACTCCTAAGGATATTATTAAAATGAGTGCTACAATTATATAGCGGCCCTTCTTTTTACTCATAATATTTTACCACCTCTCAATTGCACATTATATCATAAATTTTAATATCTTGGTAGCACTTGTTAGAAACAATCCAATCTGTTATAATTATAAACAGTTTATATTAAACATTTTAATAGTAGATAGTAATAAATTCAAGGGGAGGTGTCCAATCTGACATCAATTTGTCAGATTAAATATGGATATTAACAAGCAATTAGAAATATTAAAACAGGGTGTAAGTGATTTAATATCAGTCGAAGACTTAAAAAAGAAATTAAAAGAAGCCGAACAAGAAGACAGACCTTTAAGGGTTAAACTGGGTTTAGATCCCACAGCCCCTGACATACATTTGGGTCACACCGTAGTCTTAAAGAAATTAAAACAGTTTCAGGACTTAGGACATGAAGTTTATCTAATTATTGGAGACTTTACGGGCCGGATCGGTGATCCGAGCGGCAAGTCAAAAATGAGAAAACAGCTGACCAAAGAAGAAATTGAAGCCAATGCACGTACATATGAAAAACAGTTTTCCAAGATTTTAGATGAAGATAAGACGAAATTAGTCTTTAACTCCAGCTGGCTGGGTGAGATGGACTTTGCAGATGTAATTAGACTTTCTTCCAAATATACTGTAGCCCGTATGCTGGAAAGAGATGATTTTCATAAAAGATACGAGGATAATAAACCGATTGGTATCCATGAATTTTTCTATCCCTTAATGCAGGGTTATGATTCGATCGCAATTGAAGCCGATGTAGAGTTGGGTGGAACCGACCAGAGGTTTAACCTTTTAGTGGGCAGAAACTTACAGAAAGAATATGGACAGGAACCACAGGTTCTAGTCATGATGCCTATCTTAGAAGGTTTAGACGGAACCGAAAAGATGAGTAAGAGCCTTGATAACTATATCGGAATTGAAGATGGACCATCTGAAATGTACGGTAAGGTAATGTCAATTCCGGATGACTTGATTGTAAGGTACTATGAACTGGTTACCAATGTAGACGTAGATAAGGTCAAACAGATAAAGGAAGATATAGAAGTAAATAATGTAAACCCGATGCAGCATAAAAAAGACTTAGCCTATACAATTGTTAAAGAATACCACGGGGAAGCTAAGGCACAAGAGGCCGCCCAGGAGTTTGAAAATGTCTTTTCCAAAGGTGGAATGCCGGAAGATATTCCGGAAGTTGAAATCAGTCAAGATGATTTAGAAGACGGTGAACTCTGGATCGTTAAGATCGTAGCTGCGACCGGTATGGTCGATTCCAACAGCGAAGCCCGCCGCATGATCAAACAGGGTGCGGTCAGAATTAATGACAAAAAGTATGAAAAGATAAATCTTGATTTAGAAGTAGAAGACGGCATGATCGTGCAGATCGGTAAGAGAAGATATGCCAAGTTAAGAGTAAAGTAAAAAGGGGGATTTAAGATGACAGGAGATGAATTAAGACAGAAATACCTTGATTTTTTTAAAACTAAAGATCACTTAATTTTACCCAGTGCTCCCCTCGTACCTCAGGATGATCCGAGCTTGCTCTGGATCAATGCCGGGATGGCTCCCTTTAAGCCGTACTTTGACGGCAGGAAAGAACCTCCAGAAAATAGAATTGCCACTTCACAGAAGTGTATAAGGACCAATGATATAGATAATGTGGGACGTACTGACCGACATCAGACCTTCTTTGAGATGTTAGGTAACTTTTCCTTTGGAGACTACTTTAAAGAAGAGGCTATCGTTTGGGGCTGGGAATTTGTCACAGAAGAATTAGGATTAGATCCAGATAAACTCTGGATTACGATATATAAGGACGATGAAGAAGCCCATGATATTTGGAAAGATATTGTCGGCTTAGAGGAAGAAAGAATCATTAGAATGGGTAAAAAAGAAAATTACTGGCAGATCGGAACCGGACCCTGTGGTCCTTGTTCTGAGATCCATTATGATAGGGGACCCGAATATGGAACCAGTGAAGAAGATGTGATCGGGGGCGAAGGAGACCGCTACCTAGAGATCTGGAACCTCGTATTTACCCAGTATAACTATACCGAAGATGGTGAGTATTTAGAACTACCCAATAAAAATATTGATACCGGTATGGGATTAGAACGGGTTGCTTCTATCTTACAGGGGGTAGAGTCCAACTTTGAAACCGACCTCCTGTATCCCATGATAGAATATTTAGAAGCTGACAGCGGTGTTCCCTATAAGAAAAATGAAGAGACCAAGATGGCTTACCGCCTCATCGCTGACCACATCAGGGGAGTAACTATGGCTATCTTTGATGGTGTGCTTCCTTCTAATGAAGGGAGGGGCTATGTAATTAGACGACTGCTCAGAAGGGCAGTCCGCTACGGCGGTAAATTAGGTTATGAAGAACCATTTTTATTCAAGATGGTGCCGGTTGTGATCGATACGATGTCCGGCGGCTATCCGAACTTAGAAGAAAAAGAAGAACAGATCATCAAATTTGTTAAAGCGGAAGAAGAAAGGTTTTTAAATACCCTTGAACAGGGTTTAGGTATCCTTTCCGAAATGATAGATGAGATGGAAGAAGAAGGGAAAACCGAGCTATCAGGTCAAAAAGCCTTCCGTCTATATGATACCTTTGGTTTTCCACTTGATCTAACCAAGGATGTTCTTAAAGAAAATGATTTAATTGTTGATGAAGACGGCTTTGAAGCAGAGATGGCCAAACAGAAGCAAAGGGCTCGCGAAGCCAGAGAAGAAGTGGGCTTCGGCAGCAGCAAGGAAGATGAACTCTTAAAAGAGATAAGCGGTGAAATAGATAAGACCGAGTTTGTGGGCTATAAGCATATGTCCAATCAAGCTCAGATCTTAAAGATTATTAAAGATGGTGAATTGGTAGAGAAATTAAAAGAAGGGGAAGAAGGCGAGATTATTTTAGATAAGTCCTCCTTCTATGCAGAAAGCGGTGGCCAGATCGGTGACAAGGGTACAATTGCCAGCAGTGACTCCAAGGCTGTTGTTAAAGATACGGTCAGTAAACTAGACTTTTTCTTACATTTTTCAGAAGTGCAGTCAGGTAGTTTAGAAGTTGGCGACAGGGTTACCCTAGAAATCTATGAAGATAACCGCAGGGCGACCATGCGCAACCACTCCGCTACCCACCTCCTACATCAGTCCTTAAGAGATGTATTAGGTGACCATGTAAACCAGTCTGGTTCTTTAGTCGAACCTGAAAGGTTTAGGTTTGACTTTACACATTTCTCTGCCCTCACACCCGAGGAGTTGGAAGAGATCGAATACAGAGTTAATGAACAGATTATCAATAACTTAGATGTTAAGATAGAAGAGATGGATATCGATAAAGCGAAAGAAAAAGGGGCAGCTGCCCTCTTTACTGAGAAATATGGTCAGAAGGTAAGGGTTGTCCAGATGGGTGATTTCAGTATTGAACTATGTGGAGGTACCCATGTCAACAGGACCGGTGATATCGGATTATTTAAGATCGTTAATGAAGGATCTATTGCCTCCGGGATCAGAAGGATTGAAGCAGTGACCGGCTTTAAGGCCTTAGAATATGTAAATGAGAGAGAAGAACTGCTTACCAAATCAGCCGAACTTCTCAACGCTGAAGCAAAAGAAGTACCCAATAAAGTTAATAAGTTACAAGATAATATTAAAGAATTAGAAAAAGAGATTAGATCCTTAAAAGATAAAATAGCTCATTCTAAGACCACTGATGTTATGGATGAAGTGGAAGAGATTAATGGGGTTAAGGTTTTAACTCATAAGATGCAGGATGTAGACAATAATGCCCTCAGAAAAATGGCTGATAAATTGCAAAATAAAATGGAATCAGGTATAATTGTATTAGCCTCAGCTTTAGATAATAAGGTATTATTTGTAGCCAAAATCACCCAGGATTTAGTTGACCAGGGCTATAATGCCGGTGATATTATCGGTCAAGTTGCCCAAGTTGCCGGTGGTGGTGGGGGCGGACGTCCCGACATGGCCCAGGCCGGCGGTTCTAAAGTAGACAAGATTGATGAGGCTTTAGCTAAAGCAAAAGAGATTATTAAAGAGAAGTAATTAAATTTCAATTTTAGTACTAATACTATTAATATGGGAAGTGGTATAAATGCCTGAAGATAATAATAAAAATGATCAGACGATGCGTTTTAAACCGACAAAAGAAGATATGAGTGAAGCTGGTTATGTCATAAAAAGGGTTTCTAAAGCCCTAGAAGAAAAGGGCTATAATCCGGTCAACCAGATTGTCGGTTATATTCTTTCAGGTGATCCCGCCTATATTACAAGTTATAAAGATGCCCGGACCATGATTAGAACCATCGACCGGGATGAAATAATTGAAGAATTAGTAAAAAACTATTTGAATAGATAATTATCAAAATAGGTGCTTCTAAAAAATATTTTTGGAAGCACCATTTTAACACTTTGGAGGAATATTAATTGCGAAAATTAGGAATTGATTACGGCAGTAAGTACATCGGGTTGGCTGTGAGTGACCGTTCCAATACTATTGCCCATAGTAAAGAAGTAATTAAAAGAACTGATCTAAAAAAAGATCTAGCCACAATTAAGGACTATATCAGTGATTATGAAATAGATGAGATTGTGGTAGGAATGCCGACTTCTTTAAACGGAACTAGAGGTCCCCGGGCGGAAAAAACACAGCAGTTTATTAACTTTTTAAATAATCATTTAGATATTGAAGTAACAGTCTGGGATGAACGATTCACTACCCTGATAGCTGACCAGAGTATGATCGATGCCGATATCAGCCGTCGGAAAAGAAAGAAGATGGTCGATAAGATTGCGGCTGCTTTAATACTGCAGAATTACTTAGATTATCTTAATCAAAAGGATGGTGAAGAGGATGAATGAAGAAGGTAGTTATTATGTAGATGAAGAAGCAGGTGAATTAGTATTAAAAAACGAGGGTGTAGAAGAACGTTTTGTTATCGAAGATGAAGTACACTTTGACGGCAGCAAGTACCTTGTCTTAGTACCTGCTGATGATGATGAGGATAAAGAAGCTTTAGTCTTAAAGATGGTACAGGAAGGTGACCAAAGTTATTTAAGTATTATTGAAGACGAAGAAGAATTTCAAAATGTTAGAGAGAGGTATCTAAGCAAGTGAAAAAAGCCGGTATAGTATTTTTAATCTTTATTATCTTAATAACCGTTTCTTTAAAGATCGAAGATTTAACCAGTGCGGTTAATAAAACCGATGAAGAGAATATCTTAATAGAGATTAAAAAAGGGGCGTCAGCACAGCAGATTGTTGACACCCTTTATATGCATGGTTTAATCAAATCAAGGCTGATCTTTAGAGCCTACATCCATCTGACCGAAACCGACCAGAAACTCCAGGCCGGTTATTACTATCTTAATAGGTCGATGGATATGTTCGATATTATTGACCAATTAAAAAAGGGCGGTAATGCGGTCTACAAGGTTACTATACCGGAAGGATTTACGGTTCAGCAGGTAATAGAAAGACTGGCTGAAAAAAGTAAGAATAATTTAGAAGCTTATACTGAAGTTTTAGAAGACCACAGGTTTGAATATACATTTATTCCAGAAGAAAGTGATAGATTATTATATAAATTAGAAGGATATCTTTATCCCAACACTTATACGATACCTTTAGGCTTTAATGCAGCCGAGACTATTAATGTAATATTACATTCCTTTAAAAATAATGTTAAAGCAAAGATAGAAGAGAGCGAGTTAAATAATAAATATGATCTAAATCAAATTCTAACAATTGCTTCTTTAATCGAAAGGGAAGCTAAGTTTGATGATGAAAAACCGATTATAGCCTCTGTTATCTATAATAGGCTTAATCAGGATATGAAGTTACAGATTGATGCAACGGTCCAGTATGTATTAGGAGAAAGTAAGGAGAGATTATTATATGAAGACTTAGAAGTTGAGTCTTTATATAATACTTATCTGCACAAGGGTTTACCCCCGGGACCGATCTGTAACCCGGGCCAGGCTTCTATTGAGGCGGCTTTAAATCCAAGTGAAACTGACTTTCTATTCTATTTTGCTGAAAATAACGGCCGACATATCTTTACAGAGAGTTATGAAGAACATATCCGAAAACAAAGAGAGATCAAAAATGAGGGATCGTCCGATGGTTGAAAATAAAATATTTACACTATGGGAAGATAGTGAAAAATTGAAGAAGTTAGAAGCCAGGGCGAATAAAGAACATGTTCCAATTATATCAAGAGAGATTGCCAATATTTTAAAGTCAATAATTGCAATTAAAGAACCGAAATTAATTTTAGAAATAGGGACAGCAATCGGTTATTCAACCCTCTGGATGGCCGAATATACAGAGCCCGAGACAGAGATCGTTACGATTGAAAGAGATGAAGAGAGGTTTAAACTAGCTAAAAAGAATATTAAAGAGTTTGGTTTTGATAAAAAAGTAAACTTAAAGTTCGGTGAAGCCCAGGAAATTGTACAATATTTGCGTAGAAAATTCGATTTAATTTTTATAGATGCTGCCAAGGGGCAGTATCTAAATTTATTTAAAATAGCAGAAGAAAAGATAACCGATAACGGTGTTATTATTTGTGATAATGTATTGTACAAAGGTCTGGTTAGAGACAATCAAAGAGTTGACCATAAAATTAGAACGATGATTGTAAATATGAGAAAGTTTTTAATCTATTTGAAAAACAATAAGCGGTTTAAAACCGAAATTTTGGATATAGATGATGGAATTACTATCAGCAGCAGGAGGAATTGATAATGGATAAAGTTGAACTACTGGCCCCAGCCGGCAATTTAGAAAAG
>DATGCJ010000112.1:0-2629 GCA_035312025.1 Halanaerobiales bacterium
CCTTCTAATTCAGGTATTATTTTTACTTGTCCCTGTAAATTGGTTTTCGACCATTTACCTTCATGATCAGTAACTACTGTGCTATATTGTTTATCTAAATTCATGCTTTCAAATGTAATTTCTACTCCAGGTACACCTTCAGTACTATCTTCAAGGTAAACATAACCCTCAACATTATAGTAATCTGTATTTGTATAGGTGCCTGCAAAGTCCATGTAGCTGTCCGGTCCACTTACCGTTCGGCTAGCCGGATCAAAGCTGTAATCTGTTTTCTCCGGTGTAACAGTGACTTCGCCTTCTAAGTTCTCTTTCTCCCAGTTACCATCAGCATCTGTGGTCACAGGTGAATAACTACCGCTGAATCTAATCACTACATCTTCTATACCGTTATCCTGGTTATCTACTACCTGGCCGCTTATGTCATAGGGCTGATCCGCATAAGTTCCTACAAAGTCCATGTAGCTGTCCGGTCCACTTACCGTTCGGCTAGCTGGATCAAAGCTGTAATCTGTTTTCTCCGGTGTAACAGTTACTTCGCCTTCTAAGTTCTCTTTCTCCCAGTTACCGTCAGCGTCTGTGGTCACAGGTGAATAACTACCGCTGAATCTAATCACTACATCTTCTATACCATTATCCTGGTTATCTGCTACCTGGCCCCTTATGTCATAGGACTTATCCGCATAAGTTCCTACAAAGTTCAAATATTTATCTGAACCGCTAACTGTTCTACTCTCTGGATCAAAAGTATAATCTCTTTTTTCTGGAGTTATAGTAACTTCTCCTTCAAGACCATCTTTTTCCCAATTACCCTCTTCATCTGTTTTTATTGATTCAAATCCACCACTGAATCTAATAATAACATCAGAGATTCCGTTATCCTGCTGATCTACTACTTTACCACTTATACTATAAGTTTTAGACGATTCTCTGGCCACAAAATTTACATAACTATCTGGCCCGCTAACTGAACGGCTGGTCGGATCAAATACATATTTGTTATGATCAGGTGTAACAGTAATATCTCCACTTAAATTATCTTTTTCCCAATTGCCAGAAGAATCAGTCGTGGTTGGTGCATAACCATCACTGAATCTTATAACTATATCTCCTATACCATTGCCCTTTCCGTCTTCAACCTTTCCACTTATTTCATATTTTTCGGGAACAACTTGATTACTGGTAAAATTTATATTAGTTTCATTCTCATTAACAGGATATTGAGATGGAGTAAAACTGTGTCCTGCTTTTTCTGCCCTTATAATTACAGAACCTCCTAGACCTGATTTCTGCCAATAACCATCTTCATCGGAAGATGTTGAACTATAACCATTGTCAAATTTAATAGCAGCATTCATTATTGGTTTTCCTTCGGAATCCTGTACTGTACCTGAAACACTATAATGATTAAAATATACTGGAAAACCACAACTGCTTAGAACTAAAGTGAGAGAAATAACTACAATTAAAGCAAAAACAATTTTAAACTTGTTTTCCATAGAAAAAAGCCTCCCTTAATTTGGAATTTAAAAATAAAAATGATAATTTTTTTAAAATTTCTTAATTATAAACATATCTATGTATATCTGAACGTATAATATATAATTCAACAATTGACAAGATTATCCTTCATCAGACTTAGATGTTTTTGATATATAAAGATAATAAGACTATTTTAAACATTTGAAAAACTCATTAAATGATAACTCATTAAGGTATATGTTCTAATAAAATATATTCATTTAATATGGTTTTTAATTTCAGAACTCCTAAAGTGTAATATTTTAACTATATAATATTAATAGGTTTCCTATCATATCAATAATTTATAAAAGAATATATTAATTTTTAAAATGATACTTTTTGTGCAGGCTTGAAATTAGAAAATCATATAAATCTTCATATATTGGGTTTTAGCATCTAAAAAGAGTAGTTCATCAGTATTTTTTGCACAAAAAGAAAATTGCAAATATTAGGAGCTCTGAATTTAAATATAATTAGAATATATCATAATAAGAAGTTAACTTCAATAACAGTTAGTACAGAAATTATAAAATTATGAATGAATATTATGAACACAAAGTTTCCAAAAACAAGTTATCAATATTCACAATTACTAATTCTTGGAAAAATTTATAAATTAACAATAATATAATAAATACTAGTTTTGATTATTTTGATGGTTGAACATAACTTGACAACTCAAATATATTTCAATACTTTATAAAATAAGAAGGAAAATAAATACACTAAAGAAACAGAATTTATTTCTTTAGCTATTATTCCCCCATTATATTTACTTTATATTTTTTTGATATAATTTATTAAAAACCCTGTACAGCAAGGTTAATGCCAGATGAACCATCTATATAATACATATCTATATCTACATTATAATTGGAGCTACCTTCTATATCTAAAAGATTCGATCTGCCGTAATAATCACCATCATCAATTGTACCATTTTCATTCACATCTCGCCATCCATATATATATAAATTTCCTGATTGAACTTGATTTAGATTATACGCCCCGTTGTCATCCACTATAGTTGTATCACTTTTAACATATATATTATCATTATCCTCTTCACCTGCAAAAACACAGGGATCTTCCAACTTTTTATTAAGTA
>DATGCJ010000113.1:0-3888 GCA_035312025.1 Halanaerobiales bacterium
TGAAAGTTGGAATTTCAGTTCCGTATAAATTGGATAGATAAAATAATGCAGCTAAAGCAAAAATAATCCAAATAAAAAATATGAATCTTTTCATTTTTTTCACCCCGAGACTATATATATTTATATAAAATAGTTAGATTAGTTATGGGGTATAATGATTTATTTTTTATATATTTAATCTTAGTATACACAAATTATAGCATATTTTAACAAAATAATCTATATTTATACAACAAAAGTTATTATTAAATGTGAAATTTATTATAACCTACTTTATTTGATTCGGTGAGTTTCCATAATTAATTTTCCTTATATGGGAATTATTAGCCCAATGTACGGCATTTTTAATAACCTTTTGAATTTTTTGATTGTGATAAGTAGGATATTCTTCATGACCGGGACGAAAGTAAAAAATATTACCCTGACCCCTTTTATAGGTTAAGCCGCTTCTAAAAACCTCTCCCCCTGCAAACCAACTTATGAAGATAATATCATCTGGTTGAGGTATATCAAAATATTCTCCATACATTTCTTCTTTTTCTAATTCAATATATTCATCCTCAATATCTTTGACTATAGGGTGGCCGGGAGCAGTAATCCAGAGCCTCTCTACTTCCTCAGCAACTCTCCATTTTAAATTACAGGAGGTACCCATTAACTTCTTAAATAATTTAGAGAAGTGAGCTGAATGTAAAACAATCAGCCCCATTCCTTCTAAAACTTTTTTATATACCCTCTCTACTATTTCATCCCTTACTTCATCATGGGCTATATGGCCCCACCAGATCAGGACATCGGTCTCATCTAATTTTTCTTTAGTTAGTCCGTGATCTTTCTGATCCAGTTGGGCAGTTGATGTTTTTATACAATCATCTTTGATAAATTCGGCAATAAAATTATTAATACCAGCTGGATATATCTTTTTCACTTCTTCGTCATCTCTTGCCTGCCTGTATTCACTCCAGACCAATACGTTAATCTCCTCAGACATAATTTTGCCCCCTTATATTAGCTAATTTCCTTGTTTTTATTTTACCATTTACCTAAATATTTTTACAATTTAGACTTTCTTTTATTTCCTGCCCATATACTTGACAATATTAGTCAACTATATTATACTTATTAACAGATAATCAGATATTGATATTTAAAAGCTGTGAACAAGGAAAGTATTGAAAACAGAAATTTTTGAGAGAGGAAACCAGCTGCTGAAAGGTTTCTAAATTTCTTTTTCGGGAAGTGCCCTTGGGAGCTGTGGACCGAACCAAGTAGGTTACAACGGTTTTTCACCCGTTATCGTGAAAGGGTATGAAAGTACCTAATTAAGAATAAATGTAAAGTGGAACCGCGAGTTTAACCGCCTTTATCAAAAGGGCGGTTTTTTGTATTTTAAAGGAGGAAAAAAAGAATGAATAAAGACGTTATTGACCTGATTGGTAATACCAAGATGGTAAAAATAGATGAAATGAACAAGGAGACAAATTCTGATATTTTTATTAAATTAGAAGGAACTAATCCGGGTGGTTCAATTAAGGACCGGCCCGTTAAGAAAATGTTTGAACTGGCAGAAAAACGTGGAAACCTTAAACCCGGTGATACAGTTATTGAACCGACCAGCGGCAATACCGGGATAGCTATCGCTTTAATTAGCAAAGTTAAAGGCTATAATGCAATCCTGGTCATGCCCGAAACCATGACTGAAGAACGGATAAATTTAATGAAGATGTATGGAGCCGAAATAATCTTAACTGACGGTAGTAAAGGAATGAACGGCTCAATCGAACTGGCCGAAAAACTGCGCAGTGAAAATGACTACCTGATGCTAGACCAATTTAAAAATGAAGGCAACTATCTAGCCCATTATCAAAATACGGGAGAAGAAATTATTGAACAGTTAATGGATATAGATATCTTTGCAGCCGGTGTTGGTACCGGTGGGACTGTGACCGGGGTCGGGAAAAAGCTAAAAGAATATAATAAGGGTATAAAAGTTGTCGCCTTAGAACCGGCTAATTCAGCTGTCCTTTCCGGTGAAGAACCCGGTTCTCATAAAATATCTGGTATTGGAGCCGGTTTTATACCTGAGATAATGGATACTTCTGTTATCGATGAAGTAATAAAAATTACTGATGATGAAGCCTTTGATCATACAAAACAATTACTGGATAAAGAAGGTCTTTTCACAGGCATCTCCACTGGCGCTAATATAGCCGGTGCTTTAAAGTTAGCCAAAAGATATAGCAATAAAAAGATTGTAACCGTCTCGCCGGACAACGGCTGGAAGTACATGTCAGTTCTTGATTATGCAAAGGAGGATCATAATGATTAAATATATAAAGGAACTTGTGAATTACACGTTAAAAAAAGACCCTGCTGCCAAGTCTTTTTGGCAGATCTTATTACTCTACCCTTCTGTACACGCTCAGATTATGTACAAGGTAGCCCATAAATTATATAACGGTGAGAGATATTTTACAGCCCGCTTAATCTCACAGCTGGCCAGATTTTTAACCGGTATAGAAATCCATCCGGGTGCTGAGTTGAGTAATAAAGTATTTATTGATCATGGTCATGGAGTTGTTATCGGAGAAACTGCCGAAATCGGTGAAGATGTGGTTATCTACCACGGGGTAACCTTAGGCGCTACCGGTAAAGAAAAAAATTTCAAACGCCACCCAACGATTAAAAACCACGTAATGGTAGGAGCAGGCTCTAAAGTTCTCGGACCTATCACCGTCCATGATGGTGCAAAAATAGGAGCCAATGCTGTTGTTTTAGATGAAGTGCATCGAAATCAAACAGTGGTCGGTATGCCGGCCAAAGCTGAAAACAAGTTAAGGATAATTAAAGATGAGGAATATAAAAAAGTGAGTGCCAAATAGTTCGCACTCACCTTTTTTATTTACATATTCAAATTTGAAATTACTTCTTTCATCAAGTTAGCTGACTTGATGAAGGCTTCCTGTTCTTCTTCATTTAAATCGAGCTCCAATACATTTCTGATTCCTTTGTCATTAATTACAGTCGGTAAACTTAAGCTTACATCTTCAATTCCATATTCTCCCTGCAGCAGGCTGGAAACCGTTAATACAGTATCTTCGTCCCTTAAAATAGCCTGAGTAATCTGAGCTACTCCCAGAGCAACCGCATAATAGGTTGAACCTTTTTTCTCTATAATATCGTAAGCAGCATTTTTTACCTGTTCGGAAATTCTTTCCTTAACAACACCATCACAGTTTTGATCACAAACCGGACAGTATTTATCGATCTGGGTTCCAGCTATATTGGTCAGACTCCAGACCGGTACTTCACTGTCACCGTGTTCCCCGATTACATAACCGTGGACGTTTTTAGCTGCAATTTTACATTGGCTGCTGATTAAGGATCTAAAACGTGCACTATCAAGAACTGTTCCCGAACCTAATACTCTATTTTTTGGGAAACCTGATAATTTTAAGGTTACATAGGTTAAGATATCAACCGGGTTGGCTACTACAAGTAAAATTGCATCTTGATTATACTTGGTTATTTTGCCTATTATATCTTTGAAAATATTGGTATTTTTCTGTACCAAGTCTAATCTGGTTTCGCCTTCCTTTTGGGGGGCGCCGGCTGTAATGATTATTACTTTAGCATCTTTTAGATCACTATACTCACCAGCTCTAACCTCAATGGGTTTAACAAAGGACTGTCCGTGCATGATGTCCATAGCTTCTCCGGCCGCTTTATCTTTATTTCTATCAACAAGAACAATCTCAGAGCCGATCCCCTGGATCATGAGGGCATAAGCAGTGGTAGAACCCACACTACCGACTCCTACAATTCCAATCTTACCTGTTTTTAATTGCTTATTTTCCATAATATTATCACCTACAATCTATATTAATA
>DATGCJ010000114.1:0-4059 GCA_035312025.1 Halanaerobiales bacterium
CGCAAGTCGTTATTATTACTGATTTTATGCACCTCCACTTTTTTTTGGACAATAAAAAACGGGTGGTAGAAACCACCCGTTTGCATACACATAAAGTTAGGAGACATAAAACGCCTCAAGTAATACCTACTAACTATTAACCAATAATCCTATTATTGGTGAGAAACAGTGGTTTCTACTTTATTGTCGAATTAAATTGTACCACAGGTCGTTATAGTCTGTCAACACTCTACTTCACTTTATTTTCTATTTCCTTTAATATCTTATCCTTAAACTCAGTAAATTCAACCGCACCGAGGTCTCCCTCATCTCTATCTCGGACTGATACAGTACCTTCGGCCGCTTCTCGTGAACCGACGATCAACATATAGGGTATCTTCTCTAACTGAGCCTGTCTTATCTTATAGCCGAGCTGTTCATTACTGTCATCAACTTCAACCCGGACCCCGTCTGCAAACAGCTTGTCTTTTATATCATAGGCATAATCGGCCTGGTCATCGGAAACCGGTAAGACAACCACCTGAGTAGGAGCCAACCAGGTCGGGAAGGCACCGGCATACTTTTCGATTAGCATGGCTAAGGTTCTTTCATAACAGCCGATAGAAGTCCTATGGATGATATAGGGTCTTTTCTTTTCATTGTCTTTATCTACATAGGTCATATCGAATCTTTCAGGTAGAGCAAAGTCGATCTGGACTGTTATGATGGTATCTTCTTTACCGTGCACATTTTTAAACTGGATATCCAATTTCGGGCCGTAAAAGGCGGCTTCCCCATCGGCCACTACATAGTCTAAGTCCAGTTTATCTAAGATATTTTTCATCTTCTCCTGAGAGTCTTTCCAGGCCTCAGGGTTATCTATATACTTCCCTTTATTAGAAGGATCCCATTTGGAGAACCTAAACCAAATATCTTCTCTGATCCCTAAGGTATCCATTATATAATCGATAAGGTTAATTACACCTTTAAACTCCTCTTCTAATTGATCCGGTCTTACAATCAAGTGACCTTCTGAGATCGTAAACTGTCTAACCCTGATCAGACCATGCATCTCACCGGAAGCTTCATTACGAAAGAGGGTAGAAGTTTCGGAGTACCTGATCGGTAGGTCCCGGTAACTTCTTAACTTGGAATTATAGATGGTAAACTGGTGGGGACAGGTCATCGGCCTTAAGGCCAGCACTTCCTCATCCTCTTTATCTTCATCACCGATAATGAACATGTCATCTTTATAATGGTCCCAGTGACCGGATACTTCGTAGAGGTCTTTTTTGGCCATAAAGGGTGTTTTGGTCATCCTGTAACCGCGTTTTTCTTCTTCATCTTCGACAAAACGCTGCAGGAGCTGAACTACCTTGGCCCCTTTTGGTTTTAAGAGGGGCAGTCCTTGACCTACTATATCAGAGGTCATAAAAAGGTCTAATTCTCTTCCTAATTTATTGTGGTCTCTTTTTTTGGCTTCCTCTAACTGTTTAAGGTGTTTTTCTAGTTCTTTTTCTTTTCTAAAAGATGTACCGTAAATTCTCTGCAGCATCTTATTATTTTCATCACCGCGCCAGTAAGCACCGGCGGTATTTAATAATTTAATGCCCTCTTTATTGATCCAGCCGGTGGAAGGAAGGTGTGGTCCTCGGCAGAGGTCAATAAACTCTCCCTGGGTATAGAAACTTACATAGTCATCTTCGATCTCTTCGATAAGCTCTACCTTGTATCTTTCACCTTTTTCCTTCATCTCTTTTAAGGCTTTTTCTTTCGGTTTCTCTACTCTTTTAATTTCTAGATCTTCTTCAATAATCTTGACCATCTCTTCTTCAATCTCTTCTAAGTCATCGGGATTGAGAGTTTCCTCCATGTCGATGTCATAATAAAAGCCGTCCTCAATGGTTGGGCCGATTGCCAGTTTTGCCTCAGGATAGAGGCGCTGTACGGCATGGGCCATCACATGGGAACTGGTATGTCTATATATATCCAGGCCTTCCTCTGAGTCAATTGTAATTATGTTCAACTGAATATCATCTTCAATTAAATAGTCAGCATCTACTTCTTGCCCATCAACTACTCCGCCAATCGCATCTCTGCCCAGACCTTTCCCGATAGAAAAGGCGACTTCTTTAACGGTTTTCGGTTCTTCATACTCTAGAATACTTCCATCAGGCAGTTTTACATTAATCGCGCTCAACTTAATTACCTCCTTATTTTTTCTGTTAAAAATCTTTAAAAAATGTTATAAAAATAAAAAAAGACTTAACTCATCTACTCTAGAGACGAATTAAGCCGCGGTTCCACTCTAATTGGTTATACCCACTCAAAAATGTTAACGGTTTTAAACCGGATAGAAGTAATTCTTTTTCTTCCTATCAGCTCCAAGGTGGTCTTCAGCTTATTAAAGGTTCAGATACTTTCAGCCTCTGGTATCATTCTCTTGCGAACTTTAAAAAGCTTACTCTCCTCTTCTCTGCCTTTAGATTAATTTTTAACTTTTCTTAATTATATTATTTTAGATATATGATGTCAAGAAATTAACACCTTTGTTTTATTAAAAATTAGGAGCACTATTTTCTCATTAATTCATTAAATGTGGTAATATTATACTTTAGTTTTTGAGCGGTCTTGATAATATACTCTAATCGTTCGGTACTGAAATTTTGATTACCTGTATGGGCATAAAAGATTAAAAGCGATTTTTCTTTAGCCCCGGTCTTAAGAATTTCAGCTAATTCCTGGCGGTCGATCTCATTATTTTCAAAAGAAATGCCCTTTAAATTATACTGTTGCAGGGGAAAGTAGTTGATAAAGCGATCCAGAAAAGCTTGCCCGTTTTGGGGGCCACCGCGGGCAAATATGTAATGGTCTTTGACAAGGGAGCGGGCCGGGTCTGTATAGCCGTTATAGGGGTATACAAAATTATTTACATCTAGACCCATGGCTGTAAGTTTCTTTTTGGATTCTACTATCTCCTTTTTCATCGCTTTTTTGGTTAGCATTATATAACTGGAGTCTTTATTGTACTGATGTTCCAGCTCATCTGCTAATTTGAAGTAAGCATCTCCCTCTGTTTTTAAGCGTTTTTTGAAATTAATTACCTCACCGTGTTTTTGAATATAATCATAGATATAATAGGAATACCTGGGCTCAATAATATTAGAGTTATTAATCGTTATCTTTTGATCGCACTTATTAAGACCTTCTTTAAGACTGTAGTAGATTAAAGCAGTATGGTATTTACCGTGGCTGGCTATCTCCCAGCCGTTATTTTGCAGCCTTAATAAATCTTGCTTATCTAAAAAATTTACATTGCCAATCGTAGAAGAATTTACGGCTGAAACGGCCGGCACCTCATATTTTTGATGGACCGGTAGGGCCAGTTCAATGTCTTCTTGATGCCCATCATCATAGACAAAAACCAGGGCCGGCAGGTTATCCTCACTGGGCCAATAAATATTACTGATCATCGGAATTAAGATAATAAATATGATTAGAAATAAGAGAGTTTTAAACTTCATTTTTCCCCCTCAAAAGATCTGTCTAAACAACTTTTGCTTTTATACATTAATACATTAAATAAACATGATCAATATTAGCTGTCCGAGTCCGATAATAAAACCGATAACTCCACCCAGATATTCAATGTGCTTTAACTCCCGCTCTGCTATATCTAAAACTAGGTCCTCTAAAGTGATCAGGGAAAATGATTTAATCTTTTCTTCAATCATCTCTTTGATATCAATCTCTTCTTTAATCCTTTCCCCTAAGGTCTCCATCCAGTCCTCGAAGTTATTATGGACCTCTTCTTTAATAATATCAACGATGATCTCACGGCTGATATCTTTTAACATCTTAGGCATTACATATTTAAAGTTCTCATTTATCTTCTTATTAATCGTATCTTCGATTATTAGGTTCAACTCTTCTTTGATTAAATCATGGTCAAACTCTTCTAAGATATTATCTATTGATAAGAGGTTATCTTCGATCGAAACCGCTATACTTTCAGCCAGTTCATCTCGTCTCGATGGTAAAAGTCCCTGTATTTTAATATTAAATATCGGTATATTAATG
>DATGCJ010000115.1:0-43918 GCA_035312025.1 Halanaerobiales bacterium
GAATTCGCTTCCCAACTAAATATATCCTTGGAAGAATTAGATCGTGTTTATGATGATTTGGATAACAATGGAGACGATGATGAACAAGAAGATATAGATGATGATATAGATGATAATCTTGATGATGACGAAGACGATGATGATCAGGATTAAGAAAATTTTTCTCTGTTATAATTATCCCTTATTTTTAAAAATAAGGGATTTTTATTTGCATTAAAAAATCTCCTGCAGCATATCATGCCACAGGAGATCTATTTACAACAAATTTTAAATTGTCTTTACTCTAATAAATGACAGGCCGCATAGTGGCCTTCTTCATATTCTCTGAATTCTGGTTCCTCTTTCGCACACCTATCATAAGCATGAGGGCATCTGGTTCTAAAGCTGCAACCAGAAGGAGGATTAACCGGACTTGGAATATCACCTTTCAGTGAAACTTCACCCATCGGTACTTTTGGATTCGGTTCAGGCACTGAATGTAATAATCCTTTTGTATAAGGATGAAGCGGTTCTTCATATAATTTATCACTATTGGTCATTTCAACTATCTTACCTAAGTACATTACCGCTACCCTATCACTGATATGTTCTACAACAGATAGGTCATGAGCTATAAAGATAAAGGATAGATCGAATTCTTCCTGTAAGTCCATTAATAGATTAATAACCTGAGCCTGAATAGAAACGTCTAGAGCAGAGACGGGCTCATCACAGATAATCATCTTGGGATCTAAAGCTAATGCTCTTGCTACACCGATCCGCTGTCTCTGTCCACCTGAAAACTCATGAGGATATCTAAACATATATTCAGGTCTTAAACCTACGATAGACATCAGTTCTTCTACCCGTTCCGTGCGGCTTTGTTTATTACCAACACCATGAATTCTCATACCTTCAGATATAATATTCTTAACTGTCATACGAGGGTTCAGGGAAGCAAATGGGTCCTGAAAGATCATCTGCATATCTTTTCTTAGCTTCTGTAGTTCTGTCTCTTCTACATGTGCAACATCCTGCCCCCTAAAAAATACTCTTCCACCAGTGGGTTCATAAACTCTCAGGATGGTTCTGCCGGTAGTAGATTTACCACAGCCGGATTCACCCACTAATCCCAGAGTTTCATTTGCCTTTAGCTCGAAGCTAATATCATCAACAGCTTTTAAATATTCAACTTTCTGTTTGAAAAAGCCTGAACGCTGGGGGAAGTATTTTTTTAGATTCTCTACTTTTAAGATTGTTTCTTTTTCACTCATTACTTACTCTCCCCCTCATCAACATGTAACCAGCATTTGGCGGTATGCCTATCTCCCACATCGACCTCAGGCGGTTCTTTTTCCTTACAGATATCCATTGCATGTTCACATCTTGGATTAAATCTGCAGCCTTGGGGAAATTCAAAAGGAGAAGGTACCATACCTTGAATAGTATCAAGTCTATTAATTTTCTTGCCTATCTTGGGTATTGATTTGATTAACCCTTTTGTATAAGGATGTTTTGGATTTTCATATAAATCATCTATTTGAGCCCTTTCAACAATCTGTCCTGCATAATATACTAAAACACGTTCTACCATCTGAGCAATTACACCCAGGTCATGGGTGATAAGCATGATAGATGAATTAATTTCCTGTTTCAATTCTTTCATAAGTTTAAGTATTTGGGCCTGAATCGTAACATCTAATGCAGTTGTAGGTTCATCGGCAATCAGTAAGGCAGGCTGACAGGCTAAAGCCATTGCAATCATAACCCTCTGCCTCATACCACCACTGAGCTGATAAGGATATTTCTCTATGACGCTCTCTTGATCAGGAATACCTACCAGATCCAGAATATCAAGTGCTTTATTATAAGCTTCTTGGCTGTTTACATCCTGGTGAGTGGTATAAACTTCAACCAACTGCTTTTTAACTTTAAATACCGGATTTAATGAAGTCATCGGTTCCTGAAAGATCATCGAAATCTTATTACCCCGGTAACTTCTCATTTTTTCTTCTTTAATATCTAAAAGGTTTTCTCCCTGGAAAATGATCTCTCCATTTTCAACATAACCAACATCCTGGGGAAGCAGCCTCATGATGGAAAGAGAGGTAACACTCTTTCCACAACCTGATTCACCCAGAATTCCCAGAGATTCACCTTTGTATAAATCAAAGCTAATATCTTCTATAGCTGTAACTTTACCATCATCTGTATCGAAACTAGTAGTTACATTTTTCATCTCCAATAATTTTTCTTTTTGATTACTCTGACTACTCATAAACCCACCTCAATTTTCTATATATCATTAGTTATCCCTTACTTCTTCTGCCTTGGGTCAAGGCTGTCTCTTAAACCATCACCTAAGAGGTTAAATCCTAATACACTGAAGATAATAGCAATACCCGGGAATGTAATAATCCAGGGTGCAGTCAGCATTGCAGAACGTGCATCAGAAAGCATAACTCCCCATTCGGGTGTGGGTGCCTGAGCACCAAGACCTAAAAATCCTAAGGCCGCCGCATTTAAAATAGCAGTAGCAAAACTCATTGTGGTCTGAACAATTAAAGGAGATAAAGAGTTAACAAAGATATGTCTGGATATTAACCAGAAATTATTGGCTCCCATCGTCTTAGCGGCCATTACATATTCTTCCTCTTTGACGGAGAGCACCTGTCCTCTGACAACTCTTGCAAACCTGGGGATACCAACAATACCGATCGCTATCATCGCGTTTGGTAGACCCCGACCTAAAATTGCTACTATAAAGATCGCCAATAGAATATATGGAAAGGATAATAATATATCCATGAATCTCATAATTAGGGTATCTATTTTACCACCATAAAACCCTGATACTAAGCCTAAAATAGTACCAACAAATAATGATATACCAACTGAAACAAAACCAACCATTAATGACAATCTAGCTCCGTAAACAATCCTAGAAAATAGGTCTCTACCCATCTGATCTGTACCTAAAAGATAGAAATTATCGGAGCGCTGACGGTCACTAGCAGTCTTTTCAGTTTGACCCTGGCTAGTTTCTTGTTTGAATGCTTCATCACTGGTACTGCTTTTTGAGGAAGAAGTCCAGCCGCCGGCCGAACTATCAGAACTTTCACTTTCCTCAGTCGCAGGTTCACTACCGGAAGACCAACCCGAATCAGAGCCCGACTGACTTTGCGAGGATTCCTCTTCAGCTTCACCGGAAGTCCAACTTCCCTGATCAGCTGTTTCCTGCTGACCGGTTTGAGTCGTGCTCTCTTTTTCACTAACAGCCGGTTGGGCCTGTTCACCTTCTTCTGATCCCCACCAGGTAGGTGGTACACCTTCATCTCCAAAGTAAATCTTAGTAGGATTAAAAGGAGCAATTATGGGAGCAAAGATTGCTACCAAAACTAAAACAGCCAGCATTATCATCCCTAGGACTGCCAGACGATTTCTCATCAAGCGTTTCCAGGCATCTTTGACCAAACTAGATTTCTTAGCTTTTTTTACAACTTCTTTTTGGTTTTCATTCTTTTTCATAATTTACAATAACTCCTCAATTTATCAATATTTAATACGCGGATCCAATAAAGAATAAGTTAAATCCGTTATTAGATTAACCAGTACAAATAGGAAAGTAACGGTTAAAGTTGCTCCAATTACAACGGGAAAATCCCTCTGTAAAATTCCGTCTAATAACCATTTACCCATACCGGGCCAGGCAAAGACGGTTTCAGTTAATACCGCTCCGGCCATTAGTCTACCAAACTGCATACCAAAAACAGTGGTAATGGGGATGGCAGCATTCTTGATAGCATGGATAAATACATCTCTAAATCTTAAACCTTTAGCCCGGGCGGTCCTCATGTAATCCTGTCTTAACACATCTAAAAGAGAAGACCTTGTCATACGGGCGATAATAGCCATGGGAATTGTTCCCAGTGCTATACCGGGTAATATAATATGTTTAACAGCAGAAATAAATATGTTCCATTTACCTGTAAATAAACTTTCTAATAAATAAAAATGCGAACTTAAAACTGAAGGATCAATCTCAGCCGCCAATCTACCGGCCGTGGGTAAGATATTAAGAAAAACTGCAAAGAATAAAATAAGCATAAATCCTAACCAGTAAATCGGCATTGATATACCGAACAATGCAATGGTAATCGAGATATAATCGAAGATTGAATTCTGTTTCCAGGCTGAAATTACTCCGGCCAAACCTCCTACTATTAAAGCATATATCATGGCAAAAGTTGATAGTTCAATCGTAGCCGGTAATTTTTCTTTTAAGACCGTGGAAACAGGTCTTTTGGAAATTAGGGATTCTCCAAAATCCAATCTGACAATCTCAGTTAAAAATCTACCGTATCTAGTTAAAAAGGGATCATTTAATCCCATCCTCTCCCGGGCCGCTTCCAGTGCTTCTTGTGAAACATGCTGTCCAAGCATAATTTGGGCCGGATCACCGGGAATTAAATTAACCATACCAAATATTAAAAAAGACATTATTAATAATACTGGTATTATATAAATCAATCGTTTTATTATATACCTTAACATGTAAGAACTCTCCTAATTCTAAATTATGTTGTATTAATTAAAAAATATAGTAAACCTGCTGATTGAAAAGAACATACAACCAGCAGGTAATCTTTCAAATGTTGAAAATAACCTTACTTTTAATTATTGTTCAATCCATGTATTTTGTAAATAAACTCCACCGGTTGGGTGAATTACAAATCCGTTTACATCTTGAGCTGTACCCATCGCTTTCATAACGTGACTTAATGGTACCCAGGGAGCATCTTCATGAATTACATGTTGAGCTGCCTTATACATACCAGCTCTTAATCTTTGATCTCCCATGGTCTGCTGGGCTTGAATTAAGATATTGTGGAGTTCATCACTTCTATAGAAGGCAATATTACCTGCACTACCTTTTTTGGTATTATCTTTATCAAGTAGAACGTAAATGAAGTTATCAGGGTCTCCATTGTCACCGATCCAACCTAATAATGCCATATCATGCTCAGCATTTTCAGTTTTCTCTAAATAAGTACCCCAATCATATGTGACTAGCTCAATGTCAACACCAATGTCTGCAAGATTACTTTGTACTGCCTGAGCTACTTTCTTACCGTTAGGCATATATGGTCTTGGATTACTCATATACCATAATTCAGCAGAAAATCCATCTGGATAGCCTGCTTTTTCTAGTAACTCTTTAGCTTTTTCAGGATTATAACCATAGTCTTCTACTTCGTCGTTATAACCCCAGAGAGTAGGTGGTAGTGGGTTCTTAGCAGGTTCTGCAGTACCTTTATAAGCACCCTCTATTATTGCTTCTTTATCTACGGCTAAGTTTATAGCCTGTCTTACTAATTTATTGTCGAAAGGTTCCTTTAAATTATTCATTGCAAGATAACCAACATTCATACCGGGTTGGGTTAAGAGCTTCAAGTTATCATCAGATCTAACTGATTCGATATTTTGTGGGCCAAGACCGTCAATCATATCAAGGTCTCCACCTTTAAGACCCATTACTCTTGTAGTATTCTCAGGTACTACACTGAATACTACCTTATCTAAGTATGCATTTTCTCCCCAGTAATTTTCAAACCTTTCTAATGTAATAGTTGAACCATGTTCCCAGTTGACGAATTCAAATGGTCCGGTTCCAACTGGACTTGTCCTAAATCCTTCTACACCCTTTTCCTTCATAGCTTCTTCTGAAACTATAAAAGCAGGGAATGTAGCCAAGTTATAGATGAATGGAGCATATGGTCTAGAAAGGGTAATCTTAACTTGGTAATCATTGATCTTTTCGACCGACTCTACCATATTGTACATGTAACCCCAATAAGCGAAGTCACCTTTATGGTATGGGTGGTCTTCATTCATCTGGCGTCTGAAGGTGAATACTACATCGTCAGCTGTAAATTCTGAACCATCGTGGAATGTAACACCCTCTCGGAGTTTAAATTCCCAAACTTTGCCTTCTTCGCTAACACGCCATTGTGTAGCGAGGGCAGGTTTAACTTCAGTACTACCTTCCTTGTACTTAACTAGACCTTCAAAAACATTTGTAATAACTTTAACTGATTCACCATCAGTCACATCGGCAGGATCTAAACGTACTGCATCTGACCCTCTACCGAAGACAAGAGTTCCGCCTTTTTGCGGCTCCTGTGCTAATGCGGTCCCAAATAAACCAACAACTAATGCTGCTACTAATCCTAATACTAATAGAGTTCTTCTGCTCAACTTATAATCTCCTCCTCTATACTATTTATGCTAATTCTTATATATAAAAATGGTAACAACTGCTACTGTATATGTCAAGTGTATGAGCTCTTTAAAAATTTTTAGAAAATTTATTAAAACAAAAATAGCCGATTCAACCCCATCCTATTACTAAAGATGAAGTATCTATCGGCTATTTTCTTAATAGTTAAAATTATAATTTTTTATTGTATTACTAGTCTAAAATACTATTTAGAAACCAGGTCACAATGCTCAATAAAATTGCTCCAAAAACTGCGCTCCAGAAACCGGCCACCATAAAACCGGGTACTAATGATGCTGAAAGCATGAGCATGAGGCCGTTAACAACCAGCAGAAATAATCCCATTGTTAAAATAGTTAAGGGTAAGGTTAAAACAATGAAAATTGGTTTAACTACTACATTTACAATACCCAAGATCAAGGCTGCTACAAAGCCGGCAAAAAGTCCTTGAATGGACATTCCGGGTATAATATATGCTGTGATAAAGAGAGCTACCATCGTAATTAATAATTTCGCCAGTAAACCTTTCCTTTTCTTTTTAAATTCATATTGGTAAGTGGCCATGAAATCCCCCCTATAGATATTTGTCTAAACCTTTGTCTTTTAAGAGCTTTCTCAGCTTTTTTACATCCTGAGCATTATCTTTATTACAGACTAAAACAGCATCTTCCGTATTTACTATGATTAAATTATCTACACCTATGGAAGTAACTAATTTATCTTCACTATAGATAATGGTATCTTCTGTATCAATACTCACATGCTCGGAGTTGGCATTTACAATATTATTGTCCTGATCCTTTTTGCCTACTTCTCCTAAGGCTGTCCAGCTTCCTACATCATTCCAGCCAAAATCAGCCGGGATTACAAAGATTTCATTCTCTTTTTCTAAGACACCATAGTCAATTGAAATTCCTGTTATACATCTGAACTGTTCATCAATAACATCTTCTTCATTGTCTGTCCCAATTGCTTTTGCTATTTTTGAAAGTGTTTCATATATTTCAGGTAGATGCTCTTTGATCTTATTTAAAATGGTCTTGGTCTTCCAGACGAACATGCCGCTATTCCAGTAATAATTACCGCTTTCAAAAAAATCGTTTGCCTTTTCATAATCAGGCTTTTCTGTGAATTCCTTGACCTTAAATATCTTATTACCCTTAATGTTATGGACCTCTTCACCCCGGTGGATATATCCATAGCCTGTTTCAGGGCGGTTCGGCTTTATACCCAGGGTAACAATATTTTCTCCCTGCTTCGCATAATCAGCTGCGCTATCTAATATATCTATAAAGTTATCATTGTCTTTTATAACATGGTCAGAGGGTAGTACTACCATCGTAGATTCCGGATATTTACGGTTAATATAAATAGACGCCAGGCCAATACAAGGGGCCGTATTTCTTTTACAGGGTTCTACTATAATATTTTCACGCGGTAAATCAGGTAACTGCTTGGCGATCTTATCAACATAGCGGTCATTGGTAGCAATAAAGACCCTATCAATATCTACCATCTCTCTTACCCGATCTACTGTGCACTGCAGCATTGTTTTTTCATCACTGGTTAATTTTAAAAACTGCTTGGGATTGTCCATACGACTTACCGGCCAAAAGCGGGTCCCCACTCCCCCGGCCATAATTAGTACTGTCTTCATTCTTACAACACTCCATTTATATTATTTTCTTGTCTAATACTAATATTTTAAATCAAGAAATCTACTATCATTACCTCAATAATATATTACAATAGTTGCAAACAGATTCCTTCTTTTAATCATAATAAACAATTTAACAGCCATTTTCAATCCATTTTGCCATTTGTTTTTAGTTTTTAAATTTTACCTGGCTTAAAATAATATTTAAGGTAAATCTTTAATTTAAAGTAAAAAGAAGGAATTATTATATTTTTGTACAATTATTATCTATAACCTAAGAAAGGAGAAGTTTGAGATGAAAAAATTACTGATACTCCTTTTTGCCTTTATCTTATTATTTATACCTGTTAGAACGAATGCTTATGAGGTTGACTTTAATCTGGAAAGCAAGTTAGGCGACTTGGTGGTTACTAATACTCCCCCGGTTGGTAATATAGAAGAGAACAACCTCTCTTTAAATACTATCATGTTGAAAGCAAATTTCAACCAGTATATTTTTAGAGAATGGGCTGATTTTTATTCTATTTCCCTGGGTACAAACTTATTAGATACCAGTACTGAAGATACTGAAATAATCTATTATGAGGAAAGTTTATATAATAAGGTAGATAAATTAAAGGGAAATACAGAATTAAACAGTTTCTATTTTGACCTGTTATTGGCTAATTACCTTTTAGATTACTCGACACCAAGGGAAAGTTATTTAATCCTGATCGGATATGAATATGATAACTTTAATTATGAGACTAAAGAAAATATTAAAATTGCTAGTCATGATATCCAGACTCATATCCCTTATATAGGTTTTATCTATAATAGAAACTTTACAAGAAATATAAAAAACAGATTTATCTTCAAATTTTCTCCCTATACCTATACAAATAATTCGAGTAAAAACTATAATAACACTTATATAAATGATAGTACCAGTGATGGTAATTACTTCTCACTTAAAAATAATGTGCGGTACAAAATAAATAAAGATATGTATTTTACGGGTGGTGGCCAGTTTAAAGTATTAAAAACCACTGGTTCTGGCACCAGATATTATTATAGTGGGGTTAATGAAGGTATCTCCTATAATATAAACTCTGAAACAGAAGTTGAAGAGTATAGTTTAAACATTGGAATTCAATATCTTTTCTAAAATATTAAAATGAAGCTCCCTTACAGGGGGCTTTTTTTTATGCCTAAACTTTTTAATTATCATTAACTAGTCAGTAAAAACAATACTTTTTCAACTATTTTAACTGAGTCCTGAATAACTAATCTCTATAATCCATATAAAAGATAAACTATATCCTATTTTATTAAAAATGTTAAATAAATGTTAACACACTTGACATTTAGTCTTAATTCCTTATAATAGTTAGAGGAAATAATTGAATACAATTGAAAGGAGGTCATCTAGATGAACTTCGGTAAAAAGATAAAATGTAAAGTATGTGGAACAAGAAATTGGTCCGGTAATGAGTACTGCGAAAAGTGCAGTGCGAAACTAGACTATAACAATATTGAGAACATCCAGGAAAAAGTAAGAAAGAAGATTGCTTAACTTGCCTATTAGTTAGCTATCCTTTTATCTACCCTTATTTTCTCCTCTCTCTTTTCCCTTCTTCTTTCCTACCTACATAATCTTTAATATTCCAATCCTAATCAAACATTGACAAGACTCGGGTATTAATTTACAATTATTACAGTAGATAATATTAAAAATTGAGGTTGGGATATTTATGGATAATATTTACTTAGATAACGCTGCCACCACCAAAGTCATACCGGAAGTATTAGAAAAAATCTGCGAAGTATTAGAAACTAACTTTGCAAACCCTTCTTCTCTACATGGATTAGGTATTGATTCTGAGAAAAAAATTAAAAATGCGAGAAGCAAGATAGCTAATGCTTTAAATATAAAACCAGCTGAATTAATTTTTACGGGGAGTGGAACTATTGCCAATAATATTGCTATTCAAGGTACAGTTAATAGATTAAAGAAATTTGGCAAAAAAATTATTACTTCCAAAATAGAACACAAATCCGTCCTGGAAATATTTAAGCATTTTGAAAAGGAAGGTTTTGAGGTAATCTATCTCCCGGTTGACCAAAATGGAATGATTGATCTTGATAAATTAAAAGAGACCATTGATAAAGAAACTATCCTGGTCAGTATAATGGCAGTTAATAACGAATTAGGGTCATACCAACCCTTAAAAGAGATCTCAAATATTATCAATAAATATGATAACCTCTATTTTCATGTTGACGGTGTCCAGGCCCTGGGAAAAGTTTCTCTTGACCTTAAGGGCTTAAATATAGATCTTTTCACTGTCAGCAGCCATAAAGTTCACGGGCCAAAAGGGGTAGGGGCTCTCTATCTCAATAATGACATTATCATTGATAAGATACTTTTTGGCAGTAGTCAGGAAAAAGGTTTCTACCCGGGCACGGAAAATACGGCGGGTATAGCAGGCTTTGGCAAAGCAGTAGAACACCTACCGACTCAACCAGAAATTAAACAGATAAAATCTTTACGTAATATGTTGATCGATAAAATAAAAGCAGAGATCCCTGATATCATAATAAATACACCTTCAGGAGAAAACGCTGCCCCTCATATACTAAATGTTTCTTTTAAAAATATTAAAGGAGAAGTTCTGGTACATAGTCTAGAAAAAGATGGAATCTTTGTCTCAACCGGTTCTGCCTGCACCTCCCGCAAGGATTCGATCAGCCACGTTATTCAAGCCTTAAATCTCCCGGAAGGATATCGGGATGGTTCAATTAGATTTAGTTTTAGCCAATATAATACCAAGCAGGAAGTAGAATATACTTTTAAATCAATAAAAGAAAATGTAGCCAACTTAAGAAAGATCATGGGGTGAAAAAATGAGTAATTTATATTTAATACGTTATGGAGAGATAGGTTTAAAAGGAGCCAACCGAAATATATTTGAAGATAAATTAATGTCCAATATAAAAAAAGCAGTTGAATGGGAAGATGAAGACCTTAATATTTACAAAACACCCGGCCGTATTTTCTTAGAAACTTCTGCTGACAAAAAGATCGTCAAAGAAAGACTTTTAAAAATCGCCGGTTTGGTCTCTTTTTCGCCTGTGAAAAAACTGCCTTTGGATTATGCACAAATCAAAAAAGAAGGGCTGGCTGCAGCAGAAAAATTTATTGCTGATAAGGATAGAATAACTTTTAGAATTAGTGCGCGAAGAAGTAATAAGGAATTTGAATATGATTCCATGGAGCTTCAATATGATTTGGGGGAATATGTTTTAGAAAATATTGGGGAAGATAAGATCGAAGTGGACTTACACGAACCGGATTTAGATATAAATGTTGAAATTAGGAAAAAACACGCTTATGTTTATTCAGAAACCTTTGAAGGTATGGGCGGACTCCCGGTTGGCACCACCGGTAATGTTGGGCTGATGCTTTCCGGCGGTATAGACAGCCCTGTAGCGGGCTATATGGGCCTTAAAAGAGGAGTAAGACTAATACCCGTCTATTTTCACAGCTTTCCCTTTACAAGTGATCGGGCCAAAGAAAAAGTAATTGATCTAGCAGAAGTATTAGGCCAATATCAAAATGATATAGATTTACATGTGGTTAACTTTACAGAAATTTTAAAAGAAATAAATGAGAAGTGTCCAGAAAAATTAATCACAATCATAATGAGGAGATTGATGATTAAAATTACCGAAAAAATAATAGAGAAGCAAAATGGAAAGGCGATAATAACCGGAGAAAGCATAGGTCAGGTGGCCAGTCAAACTTTAGAAGCCATAAAAGTTACCAATCATGGGCCGGATCTGCCGATACTAAGACCTTTATTGGGACTTAACAAGGTCCAGATTATCAAACTGGCTAAAGAAATTGGCACCTATGATATTTCGATTCAACCCTATGAAGACTGTTGTACTGTTTTTGTGCCAGATAGTCCCGAAACCAGACCAACCCTGCAACAAATAAAAGAAGGGGAAGCCGACCTTCATGTCGAGGACCTCATTGAAGAGGCTGTGGCAAATGTGGAAGTAATTAATATCCAACCTTATTCTTAAGGATTATTTCTCATTACCGCTGAAAACATTTATTTTATTGAAAATATCCCAAATAGATTTTGATTTAAAATGGGTAGGCTCTTCATAGATAATTTCTTCATCATTAATTATATATTCAGCATTAGTAAAGAACTGGACGGTATAGCTTCCACATATATCTTCCAGTTTTCTTTTTGCCCTCGCCAACCATTCCAGGTTAACTTTCGAACTGCCGTGACAGTCTGAGGCAATAACCTGTACTAAATAATTATCTACCAGTTCAAAAGCGGTCTTTTTTACATTATTACCATAAACTCCAAATAGACTGCCGGCATTTAACTGAAAAATGATGCCGTCTTTAACCCATTCATATAAAATATCAGGATTTTTAATCACTTCCTCATTTCTTTCCGGATGGGCAATAACCGGCTTATAACCTAAAACACTCAAATCATAAAATACTTGATCTAAATATTCGGGGATATAATTCATAGGCATCTCCAATAGTAGATATTTGCTGTTATTGATGCTTAAAATATCTTTGTTTTTAAACTTCTTTATCAAATCGGGAGTTATATAAATTTCATGTCCTGCTAAAATTTCCACATTAATGTCTTTTTTATTTAACAGTTCATTTAATTCTCTTACTTTCTTTTTTATGGTCTCACCCTCAATCTGATAACTTTCTTCCATATAATGAGGGGTTGCCACTATTTTATGGATTTCATATTCCTCTGCGGTCTTAATAATTTCTAAAGTTTCTGACTGGGATTTAGCACCATCATCAACCTCAGGCAGAAGGTGATTATGAATATCAATCATAAAACTCACCCTTTTTTAGTAATTTATGGATTCTCTCCTGGAAACTCCAATATCTGTCCTATAGTGCATATCTTCAAAGTAAACTTCGTCAATATATTCGTAAATTAGGCTAATAGCATCATCTAAGTTATCACCTAATACAGTTAATCCCAAGACTCTACCACCGGCCGTGTAGTATCTATCGCCAATTTTAGTTGTACCAGCATGAAAGACCAATAAATTATCATAACGGTTAATCTGATCTAAACCTTTAATCTCTTTACCGGTATCAAAAGTGAGAGGATATCCGGCTGAAGTTAAAATTACACAGACAGCTGCTCTGGTATCCCATTCTATTTCAACATCTTCCAACTCTTCATCAATTGTCTTATTAAAGATGTCAATTATGTCATTGTTCATCCTTGGTAAGATAACTTGTGACTCGGGATCTCCAAAACGGGCATTAAAGTCTAATACTTCCGGCCCCATATCCGTTAATATCATGTTTATATACAAGATACCTTTATAGTTTAAACCTTCTTCATTAAATGCTTCTAAAGCAGGTTTTAATATTTCATTATGAATACGCTTTTTAAGCTTTTCATTGACAAAAGGTAAAGGTGAATAAGAACCCATACCACCGGTATTTGGACCTTCATCACCATCAAATACAGCTTTGTGGTCCTGGGCAAACTCTAAGGGAACACAGTTTTTCCCGTCGGTAAAGACCATTACAGAAATTTCTTCACCTTCCAGAAAGTTTTCAATGACAATCCGGCTGCCGGCATCACCAAAAACCTTATCTTCCATAATCCTGGTAATTGCTTCTTCAGCCTGAGATTTATTGGTGGCAATAACTACTCCTTTTCCAAAAGCAAGTCCTTCTGCTTTTATTACGAGCGGATAATCTGCCTCTTTTAAAAATTCCATGGCCTCGGCTGGTTCTGTAAATACTTCAAATTCAGCTGTTGGAATATTATGTTTTTCTAAAATATTTTTGGCAAATACCTTGCTGCCCTCAACTCTTGCAGCAAGTTTATTGGGCCCAAAGATTCTTAAACCTCTTTTTTCGAACTCATTAACAATACCTTTGACCAGTGGTTTCTCTGGCCCTACTACAGTTAAATCAATCTTATGCTCATAAGCCCAATCGGCAAGCGCAGTAATATCACTGGCGGCAATATCAACTCTCTCTGCCAGGTCAGTCATCCCGTCATTACCTGGGGCAACATAGATTTTATCTACTTTTTCACTTTGATAGATCTTCCATATCAAAGCATGTTCACGTCCACCGTTTCCAACAACTAATACTTTCATGGTTTACACTCCTTATATTAATAATTGGAGAATAGTCTCTCCCTTGTTTAGATTAAAACTAATCTCATTTTCTTATAATAGCATCATCTCGTTCAGGTCCGGTTCCAATAACTGTTATCGGTATTTCAATCTCCTTTTCAATCATATTTATATAATTTTTAGCTTCTTTAGGTAGTTTATCAAAATCAGTTAAACCAGATATATCTTTTTCCCAACCCGCAAAACTTTCATATTGGGGAGCTCTTTCTCCCTTTAAACCAGCCTGGGAAATAGTGCAGTCACCTTCTTTATAGGAAGTACACACTTTAATTTGCTCTAAACCGCTTAAAACATCTACTTTAGTTAATACTAATTCAGTTAAACCGTTAACTCTAACCGCATACTTTAACAGCGGTAAGTCTAACCAGCCGCATCTTCTGGGTCGGCCGGTTGTTACCCCATATTCATGGCCTTTTTCCAGTAAAAATGTTCCGTTCTCATTAAACAGTTCGGTAGGGAATGGTCCTGCCCCTACCCGGGTTAAATATGCCTTTGCTACCCCTATTATATCATCAATTTTGGTAGGACCAAAACCAGCTCCGGTACAAACTCCACCGGAAGTAGGATTTGAAGAAGTAACATAGGGGTAAGTACCATAATCTATATCTAAGAGGGTACCCTGGGCTCCCTCGAAAAAGATATTCTTATCTTTTTTATAGGCTTCATCTAAAAGCAAGGATGTATCGGTTACATAAGGCTTGATCTTTTTAGCAGCTTCAAGATACTGTTCTAAGATCTCCTCATAATTAAATTTTGGTTTGTCATATACTTTACTAATTATCAAATTCTTGTATTCTAAGATGTTTTTAAGTTTTTCCTTAAAAACTTCTTCATCAGTTAAGTCACAGATTCTAATGCCCCGGCGGGCGGCCTTGTCGGTATAGGTAGGCCCTATCCCTTTTTTGGTTGTCCCTATCTTATTATCTCCTTTGCGTTCTTCTTCTAAGCCGTCGAATGTTTTATGATAGGGCATAACTACATGGGCCTGTTCACTGATATGAAAATTATCAAAGGTAATACCTCTTTCCTTTAATCCAGCTATTTCTTCATTAAGAGCAACTGGATCTATTACAACACCATTACCGATCACACTTTTTTTCTCAGGATAAAGAATTCCAGAAGGAATTAAATGTAGTTCATATTTTTCATCTCCTACTATTACGGTGTGGCCTGCATTATTACCTCCGCTGAATCTTACTACATAGTCGGCTGTTTCAGCTAGTTTATCTGTTACTTTTCCTTTTCCTTCATCTCCCCATTGTGCACCTATTACTACTTTAACTGCCATATCTATGCTTAAGTATATTTACTTAAGCTTCCCCCTTTCAAATATGTAATCAACTTCTTTTATGAAATTCTCATAATCAAATATTTTATTTAACTCTTCTTTATTTAAGTATGTCATAACTTCCCCATCATTTTCAATCTTTTTTTGGAAACTTTCATTATTTTCCCAAGCTTTTAGGGCATTTCTCTGAACTAACTCATAAGCCCTCTCTCTTTTTAAACCTTTATCGATTAAAGCCAGCATGACCTTCTGCGAATAAATTAAGCCATTGGTTTTATTCATATTGATTTGCATGGTTTCTTCATTAACTTTCAGATTATCTAACACATCTTTGAACTTATTAATCATATAATCTAATAGGATGAAACTGTCGGGCAGGATAATTCTTTCCACTGAAGAATGGGTTAAATCTCTTTCATGCCAGAGGTTGACATTTTCAAAGGCCGGGATTAAATTGCCCCTAATTACTCTAGCCAGACCGCTGATCCTTTCAGTCACGATCGGATTTTTCTTGTGGGGCATAGCAGAAGAACCCTTTTGACCCTTTGAGAAATTCTCTTCAACTTCTAAAATATCGGTCCTCTGTAGATTTCTAATCTCGGTGGCAAACTTTTCTAAAGAAGCAGCCGCCAAACTCAACTTACTCATTAGATCGGCGTGCCGGTCTCTCTGTAGGATCTGATTGGTAATCATAGCCGTATCTAAATTTAACTCTTGCATGACCAGCTTTTCTACTTCGGGATTTATTGTGGCATAGGTGCCAACCGCACCCGAAATCTGTCCCACTTTAATAACTTCTGCCAGCTGATTGAATCTTTTCTCATGACGTTCTATCTCTTTAAACCAAACCGCTAATTTTAAGCCGAAAGTAATCGGTTCAGCGTGAATTCCATGGGTTCTCCCGATCATTACCGTTTTTTTATGTAATAATGCTTTTTCTTTTATCGATCTTTTTAATTTTCTTAGATCTTTTAAAATTAAATCTAAGGCTTCACTTAACTGTAATGCTAAGCCGGTATCCTTTATATCATTGGAAGTAATCCCTTCATGAATATACTTTGCTTCATTTCCCAAGTTCTCATTAACCGTTTCGATAAAGGCTAACATGTCATGTCGAGTCTCTTTTTCAATTTCTTTTATCCTTGCAACTTCAAAGCTGGCATTGTCTGCTATTTTTTGGTAGGCTTCTTCAGGTACTTCCCCCAATTTTTGGCGGGCTTTTACCACAGCCAGTTCGACATCCAGCCACTTTTGGAACTTGTTTTCTTCACTAAATATATTTTTCATCTCCGCGCGCGAGTATCTATCAAGCAAGCTAATCTTCCTTTCTGTATTTATCTTATCCGACTTAATATTAGCAAATATGGTTATGGGTGTCAAGTTAGTAAATATGCATCAATGAATAGCAGTTAACCAAAATTTTGCATTGTATTTTCAGCCCAAAAGATGTATAATTTTTTACGAGGGTGAGTAAAAATTGGAAAATATTAAATTAATCGACCACAAAAAAATTAGAATATGCTGTGACCATGAACAACAGAGTATAGAGTTGGGAAGAGAAAGTATAAATCATGGTTTTTTAAAAACCCTGCCGGGCCCTTCACTACCGGTCTTTTTATATCTTATAACCCATCTTGATAATAATAATTCTATAAAAACTAATCCTGCACTTATGGCAGGATTTTTAGCCCTGGACCGTGAACAGATAAAAGAAGGCTTAAAGATATTGGAAAATAAAGACTATATAACTTTAAAAGAAAAAAAAGAAGGTAACTATACATATAAAATAAAGTTGAATTTAGATAAAATTGTTGGTTCCTGTTACTGCGAAAGTGATGAAAGTCAAGATGAAGACTTAAAAGAATACAGACAAGAAGTAATAAATCATAATAACTTAAAAGAAGAAGCATATAAAAAAGCCCTGATCAGTTTTTTACCAAAAGGAGTGGAACATTCTTTAATAGAAGAAGAAATCGAACACTGGTTAAATGATTTTGATAAAGATATGATAAGAGAACTCATCAGGCGGGTCGATAAATGGATAAATAATAATAATAAAAGTAGTAAAGAAGGCTTTTATTATCTCCACGGGATCATCGATGACTGGTACAATAAAGAGATCTTTGATTATGATAGGTTAAAGTATTTTGATAGAATGTACAGGGAAACCAATGAACTGGCCAAATGTTACGGCCTTAAAAACTGGTACAATGTGAGCGAATCACAAATGGAAATCTTTTATGATTGGCTTAATGATAATAATGGAATTAATCTTTCCGTTGCCAAGTTTGCCATCAAAGAGGCCTTTAAAAGAAAAAGTGATGGACAACCTTCCTTAAAATATATTGAAGATAACTTTATCAGCCCCTTAAAGGAAAACAATATAAGAAATATTAATCAGGCAAAAAAAGTTTTAAATAATAATTCATTTCAAGCTGAACAAACCGATCAAACAAATAAAGGGTCAGAAACCAGCTGGGAAACCTTTGAGTGGGATATTGAAGACCTTAATTAACGTTATACAGGAGGAAAAAAGATGGCTTTAGAACAAAATTATCCCGAACAATTAGAAGATAATGTTGAACAGGAATTTCAACTGCTCTCAATATTACTTCAGTACCCTGATAAAATTGATGAAGTTGCCGATATTTTAGAAACCAGACACTTTTTAAATCCAAAAGCCCAACTAATCTATGATATATTATTAAAACAATTTGAACGGGACAACCAAATTTCAAAAACCAAATTATTTTTAAAACTTAAAAATGAAAATATCGTGAAAAGACCGGAAGAAATGATCGAAAATTTAACTTCAGGTTTCAATACCCCGGAAGAACTGAAACCCACTATCGATATTATAAAGAAAAACCATCAAAAAGACCTTTTAATCCGGGCCTCTAAAAAAATAGATAAATTAGCAACACAGACTGAATTAGATATCTCAGAATATCAGTCAAGGGCCCAGGAAATCATCTTTACGGCCACTAATGAATCTTCTGACCTTGATAAACATATCTATACAATGGAGGAAGCCCTACTAGAGTCCTTTGAAGCTTATCTAAATAGAAAAGAAAAAAAGGTTGATGTGGGATTACAGACCGGCTTTATGTCCCTCGATAATTTAATCGGTGGTTTTAAAAAAGGTCATCTAAATGTGATCGCTGCTTCTACCAGTATGGGTAAAACTGCTTTTGCAATTAATATAGCTAAAAATGTCCTGAAGAGAAATGAACCAACTGCTATCATAAGTCTGGAAATGGAAGCACCGGAAATTGTAGATAGGATGATTATTCAGGAAGCTCAAGTTAACGGCTGGAAGTATAATCAGGGTGAAACAACCGATGAAGAAGATAAAAGAATTTCAAAAGCTCTAGATGATTTACATGAATTCCCACTGGCTATCTCAGATGAAAGGGGTCTAAATGTAGCTCAAATTAGAGCCCGTTTAAGAAAGTTTAAAGCCCAATTGGATGAATTAAGTCTGGTTATTATCGATTACCTCCAGATGATTCAGCTCCCGGAAGAACACGCCCAAAATACAGCCCGCGCTGTTGGTGAAATAGTGCTGCAGTTAAGAAATTTAGCATCTGAATTAGAAGTTCCCATCGTACTTATCTCACAGATCAGTAGAAGCTTTACTTCAAGACAGGATAAAAGACCGGTCCTCTCTGACTTAAGAGACTCCGGTAATATTGAAGAAGTGGCCGATGGAGTAATTTTCTTATACAGACATGCCCACACCAGTGCAGCCGCCCGGGAAAAAGCAGAAGCGGAAGGTACAGAACAGGATACAGAAATTATTATAGCAAAACAGCGTACCGGTCAAACCGGTTCTGTTAAACTGCTATTTGAAGAGGATTACATCTCTTTTGTTGATCCCGAAAATGTATCTTTTGAAGGCATGATACCAAATGAGTAAAGATCTCGACTTAAAAATTATCTATGAATTTACAGATAAATATGAACAATTAAAAAAAGAAGGGAAAATCTCGGAAAAACAGTTTAACGAGATTCTTTCCCTTCTTGATAATTTAGAGAAGTTCTCTAAAGAAGAACTTGACGATAAATTAGAAGACATAACTTAGTTCTATATTTAAAGCCGCTTTGGGCAAACCTCTGCCCGCTCCAAAATCGCTGGTTTCAGAACCACTTAAATAAGAAACATTTATATTTAAGGTAGTATTAGTACTGAGTTGGTTACTATAATTTGGAATCAAGGCAGTACTGCCGTCTTCTAAAGAAGTTAATGTAAAAAAGCCGATCGAGCTGAAGTCATTGATACTATAATTTACATTGGTTAAAAATATATCGAGATATTCATCTCCACCTAAAAATTTCCTGTAATCTAAACCAATTCCAGCTCCTGCTAGAGATTCAATTAAGACTGCAAGCCCTTCATTTTTTTCTACTAAATGATACTCTCCCTGCATATAAAGTCTATTACCAAAACCCTGGTTTAAAAAGTAGCTGTAGTCAGTCCCAACCATAAAAGCCTGTGTATTAACATCGGAGACCATAGGAGTTTTATAGTTTATATTTGTATAGGAACCATATACACCAGCATTTTTTATATCACCTTTCAGTGAAAGCCCCCACCTATTTATATCACTTTCAACTGCATCTTGAGTTACATAATTAAAACTCACATCATAATCCTTAATTAAAGTCCTAGCCCTAAATCCATATTTATCATAACTATTATTAAATTCAGTCACAAAAGAAACATTGCTGTACCAGTTGATGGGATAATGAAATTCAACTGCATCAACATACTTGGCAGAAGTTTCTTCATCGAGGGCTTCTGCGCCTAGACTGTAATCAATTGGATTAATCAAAGAACCGAATGACCAGGAGATAGGTTGTCTACCCAGGGTTACCCTCGTTCCTTTAAATTTATGACGTACATAAGCTTTTTTTAAGTTGATTTTAAATTCTTGTTTTCCATTATTATTGCTACCTGTAATCTCAAAGTTGGCATTATTAAAGTCTAAATTGAGATTAATTGTTTCATAAATACTGTTAATGTTCGTCTCATCAAAAAATACTGAATTTAAACCAGTTGAGACTTCTCCTCCGAACTGATAAGAAGAGGCCAGAGCTGTCGTGGTGGTGAAAAGTAAAGTGATTGTTAATATGAAGATAAGTGATTTTTTAGTTAACAATTTCTAAACCTCCCCTTTCATTATTGTAAGGATTCTAATGAGAATGTTCCTTCTGGAATTTCGGGATTGAATTCGATAGAATCTATAATAAAGGTAGTACTGGTGTTTTCTCTCAATTTATTTTCCATGATAGTTCTAATTGGATACCATCTACCCTCAATTTCTTCTACTTCAGTTACTTCTGCTACTTTAAGTAACTTGCCGCTTTCTGCATAAAGTTCTTCTCTTAATCCAATAAATCTTTCTTTATCTATCCAACCAATTCTCTTATAGTAGGATACTTCTGCCCCTTCTTCCTTGATTGCTTCAATCTTATAACAGGGTCTGCCATTATATTCTACTTCTCCTACCAGTTCAAAATTATACAGTTCTGTAAGTTTTTCGGATTCCATCATATCCTTATAGGAGAAATCACTACCCATCATCCCTCTCTCCAACATGTGTCCGGATAGTTTTACCACATCCTCAGCATCTGGGAAAAACATCCAGAGATTATCTTCTCTTTTTAAAAATTTTGTGCCTCTATCCATCGGGTTAGTGAATCTAACGAGGGCTTTATCTCCCTCAATTAAGGAAACCATCTTCTTTTCTAATTCGCGGCCAGCGTTATTAATGATCATAGTTGATTCTACCCGCGCCTGTTTTAGATATTCGTTATCATCCCTTTTGTTAATAATTTCTTCAGCCGTTATAGCCAGAGCTGAAGAACTGAAAATAAATAGGGATAAAATAATTAAAGCTGTCACTTTTTTAAATTTCATAATATTACACCTCCATTAAATATCTCTTAAAGCATCATTAGGTTCTAGATTCGCCGCTCTTCTGGCGGGAATTATACAGGTTAAAGCTGTCACAATTGTACCTAGGATAAATCCAAAGATTACATTTTCTAAATTATAGACCGGGTAAATCATCGGATTCATAAATACTTCATCGATAACACCTTCAACAGCCTGTGTATAATCAATTCCATGTACAGCCAGATATTTTGTTAATGCTCCACCTGATACAGAACCTATTAAACTACCAACAAGTCCCATAAATGTACCTTCAATCATAAACATAGTTAAAATTTCTCTGCTTTTCAAGCCAAGAGCTTGCATCATACCAATTTCCTGGGTCCGCTCTTTTACAATCATGACCATTGTGTTTATCACAACAATTGCAGCTAATAATAATAATAATATATAGATGACATTGTAGATATATTTAGCAACATCAAATAATTTTAAAAGAGGATTGGCTTCTCCCCAGGTCTGAACTGCGTATTTGCCTCTCCCATCATTGGATTGAATTAATTGTTCTATCTGGGGTTCTATTGACTGGGCCGCTGACATCGATTTGGTTTTTAAAAGAATTTCAGTTGCCATATCCTGCATTAGAAGAATTCTCTGGGCCTGATCTATTGGTAAATAAAATAATCTATCATTGATTAGGGGCAAGTAATGGTCTACTTTACCTACTATTTTAAATGTGGAGCCTTTAAAGGCATCAAAGGAATTTTTATATAATATTGTAACCTTGTCTCCCACATTTTTATTTAAAGAATCCATGAGTCCTGTGCCCATCACAACTTCTCTTTGCCCCATTTCTATCATTCTGCCTTCAACTAATTTGCTTTCTATTTCAGTAAACTCTATTTCTTTCTCTGGTAATACCCCCCAGCCTAACATTCGGACAATCTCTTCATCGGGGCTTGCCATCGCACCAAATCTTAATCGCGGGATTGCTAATTCCACACCCTCTTCTGCTTCCAGCTTCTCTACCATAGGCATGATACCCTTGCTGTTAAATCCATCAACAGGGTGGATCAAAGATAAGAGCTTTTCTTTTTGGTCATACTTTTCATCGATAATCCTAATATGACCCGAATCATACTGAACATATAATGAAAAGGAAGAGTTTAAAACTCCCATTACGAGACCTCTCGCAAATATAACAACCATTACTGCAATTGCAATCGCTGTAATTGAAACGATGGTTCTCATTTTATTCCTAAAGAGATTTCTACCGGCCAGGGTTATTAAAAATTTCATATATTATAACCTCCCTTATCTGTGGTATATTGCCTTGACTGGATCTTTTTTTGCTCCCCATCTTGCCGGTAAGATACTGGCTAAGGTAGAAATTATAATCCCGAAGATAAAAATGAATAAAAAAGCTTCCGGGTGCCAGCCGCCGTATATTTTACCGGCTATCGGCATTCCAAAGGAGGTAGTTCCCCCTGTCATTGCAGAAATACTTATTCCAATATTTTTCAACAGATAAACTCCAATTGCTCCGAATATTATTCCAATTGTTGAGCCAATAACTCCAATACCAGCTGATTCTATAACAAAGATATATATTATTTCACGAGCCTTTAATCCTAAGGCCTTCATCATACCGATTTCTTCTAATCTTTCTAAAGCTGCTAAGATTACCGTGTTTATAACCCCTACTGTGGCCAGTAAAATTATAATTGCTAACATAACAAGGTTTTCTATATTACCCTGTCTAACCATGGCCAGGACTTCCTTTGATAACTGCTCCCAGTTATAGGCTTTTATACTTGATCCGGCCTGTTTAAAATCTTCATTTAAATTTGCTGCCATTTCAACAGATTGATCCCTGTTTTCTAATCTAAACAAATACTTGCTCACCTTATTTTCTAAATTCAAGGAGTCCTGAGCTAAAGATAGAGGTATATATACATACATTTCATTAATCATCGGATTAGGGGTGTCAAGCACACCTTGCAGTTCGGCATCAATGGTATTAAAAGTACCTTCTTCAGTCTTAAATAATAAGGTTACATAATCTCCCACTTCAAAACCCATCATATTAGCCAAACTTTTCCCGATCATCGCTTTCTGCCCCGAACTTAACATTTCACCCTTTAAAATATATTCTTCTAATTCAAATATATCAATTTCTTTTTTAGGTTGAATCCCAATTACTTGAATCGGATATTCTTCCTGCCCATTATTAATCGTAGCAGAAAAATTTAGACGGGCAGTATGTTGGGCAATATTCGAATATTTATTATCTATTTGATTAATAACTTCATTATTCTCATTTAAAAGATAATCAAGAGGGGCTTCCTCTTTCTCATCCCAATAATCTTCTTCCATAATCTGCAGATGAGCAGTTTCAAGTTCGATATTATTGTCCAAAGATATATCTCTTAGCCCAATCATTAAGGAATCAGATAATAAGAAAATAAAGATACCGAAGGATATAACTAGGGCGGTAATTGCTGTCCTTTTTTTATGTCTAGCTAGATTTTTGATTGCTAGTTTAGTGAGGAACATCCAGATCCTCTCCCTTTTTATCAGTAGTCACTTTACCGTCTCTTATTTCGATTAATCTTCTAGCGTACTTCATAACCTGAGGATCATGGGTAGAGAATATAAAGGTAGTTCCTAACTTTTGATTCATCTTGAGCATTATGTCCAATACTTCTTCACTAGTTTCAGAATCTAAGTTGGCGGTGGGTTCATCTGCCAAGACAAGTTTGGGATTTTTAACTAAAGCCCGGGCAATAGCTACTCTCTGTTTTTGGCCGCCGGACAGTTCATTCGGTCTTCTATCTTCTAAACCTTCCAACCCGACTGAATCCAGAATATCCAATACTTTTTCTCTGCGTTCTTTTTTAGTCATCTCATCAATAATTCTGATGGCAAATTCGACATTTTCAAAGGCTGTTAGAACCGGTATTAAATTATGACCTTGAAAGATAAAACCCAGATTGTACCTTCTGAAATCAGATAATTCATTTTTGGATAGCTCCGATAATTTTTTTGTGTTATTATAATGAATTTCACCAGCAGACGGCTTATCCAAACAACCAATTATATTAAGTAATGTGGTTTTACCGGAGCCAGAAGGTCCAAAAATAGTGGTGAATTCTCCTTTTTCAATTTCTATTGAGATCCCTCTGATAGCAGGAACATCTATTTTCCCCTGGTGGTAAGTCTTTTTAACATTTTCAAGCTTAAGTAATGGCATTTTTTAACCTCCCTCTTTTTTAATTCCGTATTGAATTATTTCAATTAAATTGTCAATAAGTGGTATAAATTCATCTAACTGCTTTATATCTTTCTTTTCAAAAAAGTAATCGGTAATAAAAAAACTTGCCCTATATAAAAGACCGGCTGTATAAGTTATATTAATGTCTTTTCTAACCTGGCCGGCTTCCACAGCTTTTTTCAGTAATCTTTCAAACATACCTTCTCCTAGATTTTTATATTCATCAATTATTGATCGGTAAAATTTTTGATCTTTATTTTTTACAATATCACTTGCCACCTCTGCTAATTTGATATTATCTTCAGCATACTTTAGTCCGGCAATATTTAATCTACGCCAATACTCAAAAAAATCATCGCCTTCATAATCATTTAATTCCTTTTGTACATATTTGAACTTTTTTTCAACAGCCTTTTTTAAAATATGTCTATATAAGTCTTCTTTATCTTCAAAATATTGATAAAAACTGCCTTTTGCTATCTGCGCTTTATTCACCATTCTAGTGATACTTGACTTTGTATATCCATTTTGTGCAAACTCATCGACAGCAGCATTAATGACCCTTTTTTTCTTTTCTTCCGGTAGATTAAAAAAAGTTGTGGTCGGCAATTACTTTACCTCCCTTATTTATGACTTTATATTCATGTGACTTTCTATTCATATTATAAACCTATAAGGCTGACATGTCAATTAAAATGATTAAAAGAATTACATTTATTTAAGTAAAATTGAATTATTGAGAAAATAATTCACTTGCCTATTAGAAAATATAGTCTTACTTTGCTGTCATTTCAGTATTTAATATAATTTGCACATGTTTTTTATTGTTTTTATCATTTATCAAATAATTCACCTCTAAACAACAAAAACCCCCATCGCTGGGGGTTATAATTCAAAATATAATATTTTGCTTTGGCTGAATTATTCTTCTTTTTCTTCTTCATCTTCTTGAGCTTCTACTACTTCAACGATTAGGTTAGCATAAATATCATCAAATAATTTAACAGGTACCTTATGCACACCTAATTCCTTTATGTTTTCATCGAGAGAGATATTTCTCTTTTCGATTTCATAACCTTCTTCTTCCGCAGCTTCAGCAATATCTTTAGTAGTAACTGAACCGAATAACTTGCCGCTTTCACCCGCTTTAACAGGAAAGATAAATCTTTCATCTTCGAGTTTAGCTTTAAGTTCTTGCGCTTCTTCAGTTCTTTCAGCTTTTCTTTTCTTAGCACGTTCTATCTCATGCTTTAATCTTTTCTTTTCTGATTCGGTTGCTCTAACAGCATAGCCTCTTGGAATCAGATAGTTTCTAGCATAACCATCGGCTACTTCTACGATATCGCCGGAAGCACCTAATTTATCTACGTCTTCTCTTAAAATAATCTCCATTATATAAAACCTCCTTTAACTTCGTTAAGCCTGTTTTTTATTATTTTTAAGTTTCCTGAAATCGAACCAAAAATCTACCAGCCCGAGCAAGATTACTGCAGGTGGAAAAATCGGGATAAATAATACAACTGCTGTAAATATAACTTTAAATAAAGAACTATCTGTCTTTTTGTCAATAAAGTAAATAGCTACAGCATACCCCTGAATCAGGGCTAAAAACAATAGTAACATATTTAAATTTACAAAAAATATGTTCCTCTGCAATATTAGGGAAACAACAATACCCAATGAAATAAACCAACGAGGTAAAAACCAGTACTTTATATTTTTATAAGTAGTTCGTTTATAACCAGTCTTTCTAATATACCAGTTTGTAACATAATAATTTAGACTACCTGTTATAATAGCAGATATACCTATCAGGGCCGGGAATATTCTCTGCAGCAATTGAATTTGGCTGGAAATCATATCTTCCATACCACTCATATTACCGGTCTGTCCGATAATCCTGGTTACTTCATTTATTATAGACTGAAAGTCGATACCCAACATATACCGTGAAACATATAAAAGTAAGAGATGGGATACCAATACAGCACCTATAGTAAATAACAAGGTTCGTAAAGGTTTTATACCTTCCTTGATACAGTTACCAATAACAAAACCAACCAGACCGTAACCAATTACTGCCATCAAACCCAACATAGGTCCAAACAATAGGCCGCTTAAGATAGCCATAATTGCTATTACAGCAGCTGTTGTATTTAGATCATACTTCAAGGTAATAACAGCCACCGGTATCGGCCAAACTACTAAGACAAACACACTGAGAAAAGGTATATATATGTTAATTAAGGTTAAAACTAATAGATATATTACAGCTTTTATACCGTCTTTTATTTTCTGATTTAACATATTATATTACACCTCTATATCTCATCGACAAGGTATTGTTTAATATTTAAAGGGAGGTTATATTTAAATACCTCCCAATTAATTTTCAATTTATTCTTTTACATAAGGTAATAACGCTAATTTTCTTGCTCTTTTAATTGCTTTTGTAATATCTCTTTGGTGTTTGGAACAATTACCTGTAATTCTCCTGGGTACAATTTTACCTCTATCTGTTATATATCTATTTAAGGTTTTTAAATCCTTATAATCTATTTCTTTATCTTTAGCACAAAAGAAACATGATCTATTTCTTCCTCTTCCCATTATTAAACCTCCTTCTTAAAATGGTACTTCAAAATCATCATCTGATAAATCTTGATCATCCATGTTATTATCTTCTTGCTCTGGTTCTTGTTTTTGATAATCTGAGCGGCTGCTTTTACCTTTATTATTATCACTAGGCCAGTCTAAAAATTTAACATTATTTGCTATAACTTCGGGATTGATATATGTCCTATTATCATTTTTACCTTGGCTTTTTCTAATTTGAAGTGATCCTTCTACAGCAACCAGTCTACCTTTGCCCAGATGATGGGCCACATTTTCAGCCAGCTTACGCCAGGTTACAATCTTAATGTAATCAACTTCAGTTTCACCCTGTTGATTACGATAGTTTCTTTCTACAGCTAATGTAAAATTGGCAACTGGAGTACCATTACTGGTATATCTTAATTCCGGATCTCTAACTAGCCTTCCAATTAATACAATATGATTTAACACTTAAGCCACCCCTTAAATTAGTCGTCTTTTCTAATTATTAATGAACGAATAATCTCACCTAAAATACGGTAATTATGCTCTAGTTGATCTAGCACATCAGGTGAGGAATTAAAGTTAATAAAAGCATAGTAACCAGTACGATAATCTTCGATCTCATATGCTAACTGTCTGTTACCCCATTCATCGATATTATTAATCTCGCCATCATTATCGGTAATAACAGACTTAATTCTTTCGATAATAGCTTCTCTTTTTTCCTCATCCAAATCTGGTCTTAAAACAATTGCTGTTTCGTAATTTCTAACTTTATCCATCTTTTTCTTCACCCCCTCCATACGGTCTAAGCGGCTTCATATTTGTCTTTATGAAGCATGGATTCATTTATATGAATTTATATAACACAATTCTTTACCATTATAGCATTGAAGTATTGAAATTGCAACTTCTAACGAGATAATATTAAACATTAAATTTGAAATAACAGAAGTCGCCATCCTGAATTATATAATCATGTCCCTCGATCCTCAACAGACCCTCTTCTCTCGCATTTTTAATAGAGCCGGCTTCCATTAATTTTTCATAGCTAATAACTTCTGCCTTAATAAAACCGCGCTCCATATCAGTATGGATTTTCCCAGCCGCCTGTGGGGCCTTGGTCCCTTTTTTAACGGTCCAGGCTCTTATTTCTTTTTGAACGGCTGTAAAAAATGTTATGAGATCTAATAGCCTATAACAGGATTTAATCACTTTATTTAAACCCGATTCTTCTAAACCCAGGTCATCTAAAAATAACTGGGCTTCCTCCTCATCCTCTAGCTCAGCTATATCGGCCTCAATTTTGGCACTTACCGGGACAACTTCCGTATTATCTTCTTTTGCATATTCCCTAATTCTGGTCAAATATTCATTATCTTCCTTATTAATATCACTTTCCGAAATATTTGCTATGTAAATAACTTTTTTATCGGACAACAAAAATAATTCATCTACTAATTCTCTTTCTTTTTGGTCTAATTCCATATTTCTGGCGGGAATTCCTTCATTTAGACCTTTTTCAACCTTCTCTAAAATTTCATACTCTTTTTTATATTTATCCTCGCCTGACTTCAACATCCGTTCTGTCTTTTCTTTCCTTTTTTCCACGGTTTCTAAATCTGCCATAATTAATTCCGTATTTATTACCTCTATATCTTTAACCGGATTTAAGTCCTTGTCCACATGAGTTACATTTTCATCTTCAAAGCACCTGACAACCTGAGCTATTGCATCAACTTCTCTAATATGGGACAAGAATTTATTGCCCAATCCTTCTCCCTTATTAGCACCTTCCACAAGTCCAGCTATATCAACAAACTTAATTGTAGCTGGGATCTTTTTGGGTGGTGAAAATAATTCATAGAGGTCATCAAGCCTTTTATCAGGAACTTCTACTACTCCCACATTAGGTTCTATAGTACAAAATGGATAGTTCTCAGCTGAAACTCCTGCTTTAGTTAGTGCATTAAATAGAGTAGATTTTCCTACATTTGGTAGACCAACTATCCCTATTTCCATAATATCCCCCTATTTTATAATTTCCTTTAGATTCTTCTCAAATTTCCGCCTGGGCATCATCACAATATGATTGCAATTTTCACATTCGATTTTAATATCCATGCCGACTCTAATAACTTTCCAGCTGTTTGAGCCACAGGGATGTGGTTTTTTCATCTTCACCCTATCGCCAACTTTCAAATCAGCCATCTAAGATCACCTCGATTAAGTAAGGACAAAATATAATATTGCAAGAATTATTACTCCAACAAAGAACAAGCAACCCTTGTTTTTATATAAGGGTTTATCCTCAAATTTAAATGAATATGAACCTCTTTTACGGGCTTTCTTTAAGTATCTAACAGATTTTGTATACTTACCCTGTTCTCTGTATATTACACCCAAATTATTATAGGCATTACCATAATCGGGGTCAATCTCAATTGCCTTTTCATAAAATCTTTCGGCTTTATCCAAATCACCCTTCTTTTTAGCAATGCTTCCCAAATTGGTTATAGCGGGTACATATTCAGGATCTTCTTGGAGAATTTCATTAAGAATCTCTTTAGCTTTATCTAAATTATCATTATAAATTTCAATCACAGCTAACTTATTTAAAATTGGTAAAAATTTCTCTTCTACTTCTAAAATCTCATTGAACCTTTCTTTTGCTTCCTCAAATTCACCAATATCTAATAGATCAGAAGCCTCTTTATATTTTTTTTGTAATTCATCATCAAGTCTATTAATATATTCATCTTCTAACATATCTTATCCCCTCATCTTTTTATTCTTTCAATATTATATAATATTAAAGAGTGTAAAGCAATCTTATAGAAGAAAAAGCGGCCCGAAGGCCGCCTCATAACTTCTTTAATTTTGCCATCCTAAATCTGGTTCCCGTGCTGCTTTAACCTCATCCAACTTCCGGACTGAAGTATTATGAGGAGCATTTTTTACTACTTCGGGATTTTCTTCAACTTCTTTAGAAATTGTCTTTAAGGTATCAATAAACCTATTTAATGTTTCTAGATTCTCTGTTTCAGTCGGTTCAATCATCATGGCTTCCTTAACAACCAAGGGGAAGTAGATGGTAGGAGCATACTGTCCATAATCCAATAAGCGTTTGGCAATATGGAGTGTATCTCCACCTTTTTCCTTCTGTTTTATACCTGAAAGCACAAATTCATGTAAACTATTTGCTTCATAAGGTAATAAGAATTCTTCTTTTAATTGGCTTTTCATATAGTTCGCATTTAATACAGCATTTTCGGTTGTCTTTTTAAGTCCACTTCCACCTAGCGTCTTAATATAGGCATAAGCTCTGATTAAAACACCATAGTTGCCGTAAAAGCCGTGAATTTTACCTATTGATTTAGGCCTATCATAATCCCAGCAATATTTACCTTCTTTTTTCTGTAGTACAGGCCGTGGTAGATAAGGTTTTAAGAATTCCTTAACTCCCACAGTACCAGAACCAGGACCTCCCCCTCCGTGAGGAGTAGAGAATGTCTTGTGTAGATTCAAGTGAAGGACATCAAAGTCCATGTCGCCTGGCCTTGCATAACCCATAACAGCATTCAGATTAGCTCCATCATAATAGAGTAGTCCACCTACGCCATGAATTATATCTGCAATTTGTTGTATATCCTTTTCAAAAATACCAAGTGTATTAGGATTGGTAAGCATTAGAGCAGCTACATCGTCATCAACTGCTGCTTTTAATTTTTCAATATCTACCATACCTTCTTCATTAGAATCAATTTCAACTATATCAAAACCGGCCATTGTTGCACTGGCAGGATTTGTACCATGAGCTGAATCAGGCACGATAACCTTAGATTTATCAATCCCTTTATCTTCAAAATATTTACGAATTATTAATAAACCAGTAAATTCTCCGTGAGCTCCGGAGGCGGGCTGTAAGGTCATCTCATCCATACCACTTATCTCTGCTAGATCCTGTTTTAGTTGATAGAGGATCTCAAGTGAACCCTGCACATCTTCTTGAGCCTGATAAGGATGTAGATTAGTTAATTTAGAGATTCTGGCAATATCTTCATTCCTTTTCGGATTATATTTCATTGTACAGGAACCAAGTGGGTAAATCCCTGAATCAACTCCATAATTCAGTTCAGATAAAGCTGTATAATGTCTAACTACATCAACTTCACTTACTTCTGGAAAGTCCAGCTCGTCTCTTATATAATCACTTCCCAGTTGTTCTTCTAAATCTAATTCCGGTACTTCTAAAGGAGGTAATGAATAACCTTTTCTGCCTGGGCTTGAATAATCCTTGATAAGTTTTTCAGCCATTTACATCGCCCCCAATAATTGAACTAATTCATCTAATTCATCTTTAGTCCTTTTTTCAGTTACACTCATTAATATTCCTTCTTCTTCGTCAAATCTGGATAAGTCTATCCCACCCAGGATCTTATTTTCTTTAAGTTCAGTCAATACCTTAGAAACCGGTAGTTTAGTTTTTAGCCAAAACTCATGGAAATAATTGTCAATATTAACTACTTCAAACTTATCTAATTCGTCTATTTTTTCAGCTAAATAATGAGCTTTTGTAAAGGACTGTTCAGCCACTTCTTTTAGTCCCTGTCTGCCCATGGTAGACATGTAGATCGTTGAAATAGCTGCATTGAGAGCCTCATTTGTACACATATTAGAAGTAGCTTTTTCTCTCCTTATATGTTGTTCCCTGGTCTGTAAGGTAAGCACATAACCTCTATTACCTTCAGCATCATCAGTGGCACCTGCAATCCGGCCCGGCGTCTGTCTGATAAATTTACGATCATCTTTACAGGCTAGAAATCCTAGGTAAGGGCCTCCATAATTGAGAGTATTACCTAGACTCTGGCCTTCCCCTACCACTATATCAGCATCAAATGCACCAGGTGGGGTTAAAGTTCCTAAGGCAATTGGATTTGCTACAACTAATAATAATACTCTCTTATACTGTTCTTTTAACTCTTGTATTTTCTTCATCTCTTCAATGGAACCATAGAAATTAGGGTATTGTACAACGATGACAGCTGTATCATCATCGAGATTGGATTCCAATTCAGTAAGATCTGTTATAGAACCATCTAAGCCAATTTCTACAAATTCTAAATTCTGTGGTTCCCCATAAGTCTTTGCTACCTCTTTATAAGAAGGATGAACGGCACTAGAGATTAAGATTTTTTTATTTCTACTGATTCTAGATGCCATCAAGACAGCTTCCCCCATCGCGGAACCTCCATCTAAAAGGGATGCATTGGCAACACCCATACCGGTAAGTTCACTGATCATACTCTGATATTCATATATTACCTGAAGAGTTCCCTGGCTTAATTCCGCCTGGTAAGGTGTATAGGCAGTATAAAATTCCTGACGGGAGATCAGGTGATCTATGATCCCGGGAATATAGTGATCATAGGCCCCCGCCCCTAAGAAAGAAGTATAATTTTCAAGTGAATTATTTACTTCAGATATTTCATGCATATGTCTTTTTAATTCTAACTCTGACATACCCTCTGCCACATCTAATTCTCTCTCTAATTTAATTTCTTTCGGAATCGAGTCAAATATCTCTTCTACTGCCTCCACTCCGATCTCTTTTAACATATATTCTCTCTCTTGTGTAGTATTGGAGACATAGTCCATTTACTATTCCTCCTCTAGAAATGCTTCATATTCTGTGCTATCCATCAATTCCTCTAATTCGTCTTTATCTTTAATTTCAATCTTAATTAACCAGCCACTGCCATAAGGATCTTCATTAATTAATTCCGGTCTATCCATTAATTCTTCATTTACTTCTACTATTACACCACTTGCCGGCATAAATACATCAGATACAGCCTTTACAGACTCAATTACACCAAATTCTTCAAATTGATCTACTTCTTCTTCTACTGATGGTAATTCTACAAATACGATATCTCCTAATTCTTCCTGGGCGTGATCAGTAATACCCACGACTGCATCTTTCCCGTCTACTGAAATCCATTCATGGTTTTCAGTGTAAAATAAATCGTTCGGAATGCTCATTAAAAATTCCCCCTTTTTTTAAATAAATGGTGTCTTAAAAATTTTCGCTTTAACTTCTCTTTTCCTTATACAGACATCTAACTCAGTATCTTCCTCTGCTAGCTTTTTATCAACATAGGCAAGTCCAATATTTTCATCAAGTGTAGGTGAATAACTACCACTGGTAACTTCTCCTACTACTTCACCATCAACCTTAATTTCATAACCATGTCTTGGTATACCGCGTTCCTGCATAATAAAGCCTACTAAAGTTCTCTTCACACCATCTTCTTTCACTTTCTCTAAAGCTTCTTTACCATTAAAATCTTCTTTATCGAATTTTACAGTCCAACCTAGATTAGCTTCTAATGGATTTGTAGTCTCATCAATATCGTTTCCATATAGGCAAAGTGCTTTTTCTAATCTTAAAGTATCTCTCGCTCCTAAACCAGCAGGTTTTAAGCCCTTATCACTACCTTCTTTTAACATTGCATTCCAGACCTGAACAGCATCTTCTGCTTTTAAATATACTTCAAAGCCCAACTCGCCGGTATATCCGGTCCTGGAAACAATCGCTTCAACCCCTGCAATATCAGTCTCTATAAAGGTATAGTACTTTAAGTTACTGATATCCTCCTCTAGTAAAGGTTGAATTATTTCCCGGGAAATAGGACCCTGGAGTGCAATTAAACCATAATAATCAGATTTGTCTTCAACTTCTGCTTGTTCAAATAATTCAGCATTCTTTTCAACCCATCTGAAATCTTTGGTAGTATTTGATGCATTAACAACTAATAGAAATTTATCCACATCGATCCTGTAGACTAAAAGATCATCTACAATCCCGCCATCTTGATAACACATTGGCGTATAAAGGACATCACCATTAGTTAATTTAGAAGCATCATTAGTAATTATCTTTTGAACTAAATCAAGTGCCTCTTTTCCTGAAATTAATATCTCACCCATATGAGAAACATCAAAAATTCCTGCTTTATTCCTTACTGCTTTGTGTTCATCAATAATGCCGGAATATTGAACTGGCATCTGCCAGCCTCCAAAATCAATCATCTTTGCGTCCAAACTTTGATGTTCTTCGTAAAGTGCAGTACTTTTCACATTTTCACCTCCTAATTTTAATAATAAAAAAAGAGGAGCTTAAGTTTCCTTAAACCCCCCCTGTTCTGGTAAGTCCAGAGTTTGGTCCCTTCAGATTTCTTCTGCCTGAGAGTTTCGGCTCTAGTAATGAGCTTTGCTCCTTCGGCGCCTTTTTTCAAGGTCTCTCATCTGAATTTCAACCCAAATCATATTATTTTCTTTTTTTCTATTATATATTTTATACTTCTTTTGACTTTTTTTCAACATTTTTTTCATTTTTCTTTTTATTTTTATCTTCTTTTGATTGGGTAAAGCTTTGTTTTTTGGTAGAATTTTCCAGGGGAGCGCTTTTGCCAATGAATTTTGCGCCTTCCTCTACTACCAACTTTTTAGCCTTTATATCGCCTTCTAAGGTGCCAGTTTCAAGAATTTCAAGCTTATCCTTGGCAATTATATTCCCTTCAACCTTGCCGGCTATAACGACCTTTCTGGCCTCTATGTTGGAATTTACTTCACCTGATTCTCCCACAAAAACATCACCATCTGCCTCTAGAGTACCAGTAAGAGAACCTTCGACTCTTATCGATCCTTTTGTCTTAAGTTTTCCATCAAACTCAGTCTGTTGACCAAAAATAGTGCTAATTTCATCTCTTTTAACATCTTCTTCTTTGTTAAACAATAGGATTACCTCCCAATAAATTTTCTGGGGTTTTTAGGTACCCCGTTTATTCTCACTTCATAATGTAGGTGGGGGCCAGTACTTTTGCCCGAATTACCAGTTAAAGCAATAACTTCACCTTCTGTGACCTTGTCTCCTTTACTAACTTTACTTTTGTTTAGATGCGCATAATATGTACTATAACCATGTCCGTGCTCTACTTTTACACTTAAACCATAACCACCATTCCAGCCGACAAAAGTCACCTTACCTGGAGCAGTTGCCACTACAGGAGTGTTATACCAGACTGCTATATCTAAACCCTCGTGGTATTCTTGTTGATTTGAAATCGGATCGATTCTCCAACCAAAATTTGAAGATATGTAACAGTTTCCACTATCAGCAAGCGGCCACAGATTAGGGAGCGAAGACCTCATATCCTTATATTCTACCGCTTCATCTTTTAGCTCATTTTGGACAGATCTTTGTTTTGAAATAGTATCTTCTGCTATATTGATTTCTGTCTTCATTTGTTCGATAAGTTTATCTGTTTCATGGTAGTATAGGTTTAATTCGCTGCCGCCCATCGGAATACCTTGTTTTAAAATATTACTGTTAGTTCTCAGAATACTTGTAATATTAATTTCTTCATCAAAATCATTATCTTCATTGATATTGGTATCTTCACCTAATATATACCTTATTTCCTGGTTGGCTTCCTTTATACTCCTTAAAGAAGCCATTAATTCTTCCGTGTTTTGGCTTAAAACCAGTAAATTTTTCTTCAATCTTTTATTCTCTTCCTGTAGTTCTTCGATATTTACGCTATTTTTGAATTCTTGAAAGTTTGCTTGGGTTTGTTTATATTTCCCTTTATAATAAAGGTAATTACAGGAAAGTATACCAATACCAATAACTAATAATAATATGATGATAATAGGAATAACACGTCTAAAAGAGAAGTTTTTGATTTTATTACGCGTAGAAGAAGGGGTTACTGTTATGTAGAGTTTTTCGCTTAGAAATTCTTTGATGTTCTTCCAAAGCGAACCATTCATAAAATTCCTCCCCTTACTATATTTGTAGTTATTTGCTCAAATTAGATTATATCATAAAATTTGGATTAAGAAAAGTATATCTAATTATTAAATTTAAAATACAAACTGGGCTATAACAATTGCCACAAAGATTGAAGGTAATAAGTTGCCAATCTTTATTTCAGCGGAAAGAAGCATATTAAGCCCAATTGCCATAATCAAAAGTCCTCCCGTAGCTGTCATCATGGCGACAACATCCTGGTTGAGAAGCTTCTGTGCCCAGGATGCCAATAATGAAATAGAACCCTGGTATAAAAGGACCGGAATACTAGAAAACATGACTCCAATTCCAAATGTGGCTGAAAAGGCCACGGAAGCTGTTCCATCTAATAAGGATTTTGTAAATAAGATAGACGGATCATTATTTAATCCATCCTGAATTGCGCCCATGATTGCCATGGCACCCACGCAGTAAATCAAGCTGCTCTGCACAAACCCCTGTACAAATAAGCCATCATCACTGCCAAATCGTTCCTGGATCTTTTCTCCAAACCCTTCTAATCTACTTTCTACTTTTAAGATTTCTCCTATTATTCCACCGATTACTAGACTGAAAATTACTACCAGCGTCCCTTTGGTGCTTTCTACTGAAAAAGCCATCTGGAGACCGATGATTAAAACTGCCAGACTTATCCCCTGAATAACTATATTTTGAAATCTCTCCGGCAGTCTTCCTTTTACTAGGAATCCTACTAAGCTTCCTATTAATATCGCTATTACATTAACTATTGTGCCTATCATATCAATTAACCTCCGTTAAACATTTTAATTAATTCTTCTTTATACTCCCTCCTCGTCAGAGCAACTATTAGATCATCTTTTTTAATAATAGAGTCTCCACGCGGAACTAAGCTTTCATCCCCTCTTAAGATTGTAACTAAAACCGATTCTAAGGGGAAGTCTATCTCCCTTAATTTTTTATTTAAATAATCACAGTTGTCACCAACTGGAATTCTCACTAATTCTATTTTGTCATGGTTCTTATTTAAAATGTATCTAAGATCCTGTAAGGTCATTTCCTGGTCTACGAGAGCCGTCAAAATAGAAGCACTGCTTACAGCCACATTAACTCCCAACCAGTCGAAAAGCCTTTCATTGCCCGGGGTATTAACTCTGGTGAATGTCCGCGGAACATCGAATTTACGTTCGGCCATCTGACAAATAACAAGATTATCTTGATCATCACCTGTCACAGCTAAAACTACATCAGCTTCATTTATACCCGCTTCTTCTAGTAAATTTTCATTAGTGCCATCTCCACAGAATACTTTTACTCCATATTTTTGTTTCAACCGTTTACAGTTATCTGTGTTATTCTCTACTGTATGTACTTTGTGATCTTTCTCTAATAATTCCTTGATTAGATAAGATCCGACCTTGCCGCCTCCAACTACTATTATAAACATTTTTTCACCTCAATTAGTAATTGTTTCACGTGAAACATTATCTGCTATTAACTCAACTTGTCAATTATCTTTTCCATCTCTTTATAATCTTTACAATTTATTGTAACAACTTTTTTGCTTACTTTATCCTTGATGTCAACATCAAGCCCCAGTCTTTCAGCTAACAGCTCTCTTGCCTTGACCCATTTGGGCGCTAACTCTTTTTTATTCTTTTTAGTTTTCTCTTTTTTATCTTTATTCTGATATTTTTTTACTAGTTCTTCTGTTTTTCTAACAGATAGATCTTCTTCAACTATTTTATTTGCCAAATCCACCTGTTTTTTGCTTTCCAGAGGTAATAATGCTCTGGCATGTCCCATTGAAATTGTTTCACGTGAAACAATTTCCTGGACAGAGGGGGGTAAATTTAACAATCTTAATGTATTTGCAATTGCTGACCGGCTCTTTGATACCCTTTCTGCCACTTCTTTTTGGGTAATATCAAATTCTTCGATCATTTTTTGATAGGCATAGGCTTCTTCAATCGGATTAAGATCTTCCCTTTGTAGGTTCTCAATTAAAGCCACTTCCATCATCTCATCATCTTTGAACTCCCTGATGATGGCTGGAATTGTATCAAGCCCGGCCTTTTTAGCGGCCCGCCATCTTCTCTCACCAGTTACAAGTTCAAAATTGTCATATTGAACTTCTCTGACTGTGATCGGCTGCAGAACTCCTTTGTTCGCAATGGAGTTAGCCAGCTCATCAAGCGATTCTTCTGTAAAACGATCTCTGGGTTGGTAAGGATTTGGCTTAATCTTTTCTATATCTATATCTTTTATTTCGTGTTCTCTCTTTTCACCCTGACTTTTTGATAGAAGTGCGTCTAACCCTTTTCCTAATCTTTTCTTATTCACGTGCAATCACATCCTTTGGTAATTCTTTATAGGCATGAGCTCCCCGGGAACTGGGATCATAAGTAATAATTGGTTCCCCAAAGCTGGGGGCCTCGCTAAGCCTTACATTCCTGGGAATTATAGTGTCAAAAACATCTTTTCCGAAGTATTTTTTGACTTCTTCAATGACCTGACTTGAAAGATTAGTCCGGGCATCATTCATTGTTAAAACAACACCTAATAAGGTTAAATCAGGGTTTAAGTTGCTCTGTACTAATTCTATAGTTTGCATCAGTTGGCCCAATCCTTCTAAGGCATAATATTCACACTGAATGGGAACAATCAATGAATCAGAAGCAGTTAAAGCATTTAAAGTTAGTAAACCGAGGGAAGGGGGGCAGTCAAATATTATATAATCATATTCTATATCAGATTCTTCAATCTTCTTTTTTAAGCGGCTCTCCCTGGACATAACTGAAACTAATTCAATTTCAGCCCCAGCAAGATCTATATTCGCAGGAAGTATATAGAAGTTGTGATGACCTGTCGGTTGAATAATATCATTTAGATCAGTGTCGTTAATTAAAGCATCGTAAATACTATATTCAAGATCACTTTTTTCTAACCCCAATCCACTGGTAGCATTACCCTGGGGATCAACATCTACTATTAATACTTCCCGCCCTCTTTCTGCAATGCTGGCCCCTAAGTTGATAGCTGTGGTGCTTTTACCGACACCACCTTTTTGATTAACTATAGCTATTTTCCTTGCCAAGTAAAAAACCCCCTCATTTATTTTCTTCCTGCTTTTTTGGTATTTCGATATTATACCTTATATATTCCTTATCATCTTGTTTGTCTACCTTTACTTCAATTCCGGCCTTCCTCAACTGATCTATAGCAGAATTTAAGGTGTTTTTTAACAACCTCATATCTGCATAATAAGTTTTTACATTTTTACTATCTGGCTCTTTTTGTTTTTTAAGATATTTATCTATCTTCCTGTTTAAACCCCTAACAGAAAGATCTTTTTCTTTCGCTTCTTTTATAAATTCCTTTTGTTTTTCATTATCATCCACTTTTAGGAGGGCACGGGCATGTCTTTCCGATAAATTATACTTCCTGATTAAGGCTAAAATTTCTTCCGGTAGTTTTAATATTCTTAATTTGTTGGCGATAGTGCCCTGGCTTTTCCCAACTTTATCAGCCATCTCCGTTTGACTAAGATCAAATTTGTTCATAATACTGTAATAAGCTAGGGCTTCGTCTAAAAAGTTGAGATCCTGTCTCTGTATATTTTCCACCAGCGATATTTCAGCAACTTCCTCTTCCTTATAATTGTTTACAATGGCCGGGACCTGCTCTAAATCAATTAACTTAGCAGCCCTCAGCCTTCTTTCGCCGGCGATTAGTTGATACTTGCCGTCTTTTTCACTCACTATTAAAGGCTGAATAATCCCGAAGTTCTCGATTGATTCAGCTAATTTCTGTAAGTTCTTTTCACTAAATTCAGACCTAGGCTGATGGGGATTGGGTACTATTTTATCGGTTTTTATTTTTTCTATTTTATTATTCTGGCTCTTTTTGCCTAAAAAAGGAAAGTCCATTTATTTCCCTCCATTACTTTTATAATTATTCTTTATAATCAATACTTTTCCTGCCTAAAGAGGGCGTTTTTTAGGAATTCCCGCCCGCCTGGGGTACTTATCTGAAAGTTCATTTTTTCTCACGAATTCTAAGATATATCTAGTTCCATCTAGAAAAGGGATATCTAATTTATAGCTATTCATATATTTCAAATTTAATTTCTGGATTGCTTTGTGGGCCTCTTTTAATTCATCTTGGTAAGAAGGTCCCTTATATAATAGGATTTTACCCTCGTTCTTACAGAAAGGAGCTGTATATTCCAATAATATATTAAGGGGGGCCACGGCCCGGGAAGTTACATAATCATATTGAAATCTGTAATCCTTGTTTTGGCCTAAATCTTCCGCTCTTGCATGTAAAACCTCTATATCTTCATAAAGTTCTAATTCTACCTGCAGCATTTTTAAGAAATTAGCCTTTTTTAAGCTAGCTTCTAAAAGAGTTAGCTTAACATCGGGTTTTAAAATTTTAAAAACAAAACCGGGGAAACCAGCCCCGGTGCCAATATCAATTACCTTACCTCCAATATCGCTTTTGAGAAAGAGTCCAGCCGAATCCAAAAAATGGACCTTGACAATTTCTTTTGGCTCTGTAATAGAAGTAAGGTTATATTTTTTATTTTCTTGAATTAGGAAGTCTATATACTTTAAAATCTGCTCTTTTTGGTTTTTATTTAATTCTAAACCTATTTGTTTAAAACCCCTATCTAAATAATCTTTCAGGCTGTTTTTATTCATTTTCCTGTTCGCTTTCATTAGATTTTTGCTCGCGTTCCTGCTGTTCAATATAGATCATCAGTACTGATATATCAGCAGGAGAGACCCCTGAGATCCGGGAAGCCTGTCCTAAAGATCTCGGTCGTATTTTATCCAACTTTTCTCTAGCTTCCAGTCTTAAGTTTTCTAATTCATCATAGTTAATGTCTTCTGGAATTAATTTGTCTTCCATCTTCTTAAACTGTTCAATCTGAGATTCTTGCCGGTCAATATATCCTTTATACTTAGTTTGGATAGTAACCTGTTCTTTAATTTCTTGGCTTACTTCTGGTAGATTGGGAGCAAAGAATTTAAGATCATCATATTCAACTTCCGGCCTTTTAAGCAGTTTGGCCAGCTTAACGGGCTTTTTAAGAGCACCGCTGTCTAGGCTTTTTAATCTTTCCCTGTTTTCCGGGGTAGGAGTAACTTGAACATCTCTTAAAAATTCCAGGGTGCGTTCAATATCATGTTTTTTATTCAAAAACTTCTGATAACGTTCTTCTGAAATTAGTCCTAAATTATAGCCGATTTCTTTCAACCTAAGATCAGCATTATCCTGCCTTAAAATTAAACGATATTCAGCCCGGGAAGTCATTATTCTATAAGGTTCCTCTGTACCCTTGGTCACTAAATCATCAATTAAGACTCCTATATAAGCCTGAGAACGATCTAATATCAATGGCTCTTCACCTTTTAATGATAAAGCTGCATTTATGCCGGCAATAATTCCCTGGCCGCCGGCTTCTTCATAACCGGAAGTCCCATTAATCTGTCCGGCCGAATAGAGGCCGTTAATCCTTTTCGTTTCAAGGCTTAACTGCAGTTCACTGGGGTCAAGACAGTCATACTCAATTGCATAAGCTGCCCTCATTATCTCAGCTTTTTCCAAGCCCGGAATTGTTTTTAGTATCTCATACTGAACATCTTCCGGTAGACTTGTCGGTAGGCCTGAAATATAATATTCACCGGTTAATTCACCTTCCGGTTCTAAAAATAATTGATGACGGTCTTTATCAGGGAATCTAACAACTTTATCTTCGATAGAAGGACAGTATCTAGGACCGACCCCTTCAATAACACCACTAAATAGGGGAGTCCTCATCTTATTATCACGGATAATCTTGTGAGTTTCTTCATTTGTATATGTCAAATAACAGGAAACCTGATCTCTCTCAAGCGGAGGAGAGTCAAAAGAAAAGGAAAGACCTTCATCTCCGGTCTGTTCATGCATCTTTGAAAAATCTATACTCCTTTTATTAACACGCGGGGGAGTCCCGGTTTTAAACCTTCTTAAGTTAAAACCTAAATCTTTAAGTGATTCAGATAACTTATTAGCAGGATACTGCTGATTAGGGCCTGAATTAAAGGTCGCTTCCCCTATAATCACTTTACCTTTAAGGAAAGTACCGGTAGTCATTACAACCTTTTTTGTCTTGAATAATATTCCAGTTTTGCTAATAACTCCCTTTATTTCTCCCTCTTCCACTACAAGGGTCTCAGCAATCTCCTGTTTTAAATCAAGATGTTCTTGTTCTTCAAGAACCTGCTTCATACGAGTATGGTATTTTTTCTTATCGGCCTGACCTCTTAAGCCGTGTACAGCCGGACCTTTCGCCGTATTCAGCATTCTAATTTGCAGCATGGTCTCATCCATGTTAATTGCCATTTCTCCGCCTAAGGCATCAATCTCTCTTACGATATGTCCTTTACCCGGTCCCCCTAAAGAAGGGTTACAGGGCATAAAGGCAACATGATCAAGATTAACGGTCATTGTTAAAACATCAAAACCCATGCGGGCCGGGGCCAAAGAAGCCTCACAGCCGGCATGTCCGGCACCAATGACAATTATATCATACTCTTTTTCAAACACTTTATTATAATTGTAATTATTTTCCATTTTTATAAAACACTCCTTACCTATTTACCCAAACAGAAGTCACTGAAAATCTGGTCTATAATATCATCAGTAACGGTTTCACCTGTAATCGTGCCTAGATAGAAGAGAACATCCTTTAAATCAATTGTTAAAAAGTCATGGGGCATTCCCTCATCTAAGGACTGCTTGACCTTTCTAATCGAATCTAAGGCCTTATTAAGAGCATCCCGATGACGGACCTTAGTAACCATAACATCACTATCAACATTAATCTGTTCATGTAAGATCTCTTCTAAAATAGTATTTTTTAATTCTTCGATACCTTCTTCCTCTTTAACAGAAATCCAGAGGAGAGGATGTTCCTTAAATTCTTTTTTCATTTCTTCTAAATCAATTGACTGCTCTAAATCAGTTTTATTAATTACAATAATCGTAGGTTGCTCTTTTATTAATTCATAAACTTTTAAATCTTCCTCAGTTAAGCCCTGACTGACATCCAGCATCATAATTACTAGGTCAGCCTTTTGGAGAGAATTCCTGGTTTTCTCAACTCCGATCTGTTCTACAACATCATCAGATTCTCTTACTCCCGCGGTGTCTATAATTTTTAAGGGGATCCCATCTAAGTTAATATACTCTTCAATTACATCCCGGGTTGTGCCCGGCACATCAGTAACAATTGCCCTATTTTCCTGAAGGAAATAATTGAGCAAACTGGATTTACCTACATTAGGTTTTCCCACAATAACAGTTTTTACCCCTTCCTGATAAAGCTTACCCTGCTTGGCAGTTTTGATCAGTTTTTCAATCGGCTTTTCGATATTTTTTACTTTATCTTCTAATTGAGAAGAATCAAATCCCTCGATCTCATCTTCTGGAAAATCTATGGAAGCTTCCAGATGGGCTAATAATGTGATCACCTCATCTTTAATATCATTAACCTTTTCAGATAGTCCGCCTTTTAACTGTTCCATCGCTATTGAAAGGCTTTTTTCTGTTTTGGAATTTATTACATCAATAATAGCTTCCGCCTGGGCCATGTCTAGTTTTCCATTCATAAAAGCCCGGCGTGAAAATTCGCCCGGTTCGGCCATTCTTGCTCCCTGATCTAAGACCAATTCCAGGACTGATTCTAAGGGAACCATACCACCGTGGCAGTCAAATTCAACCGTATTTTCTCCGGTAAAGGATTTGGGGTGAACCATTATTATAGCCAATACTTCATCAATGGTGTCTTTAGTGGCTGGATCTACTACATAACCATGGTGGGCGGTATGAGAATCGGCTTTGGTCAAAC
>DATGCJ010000116.1:0-12601 GCA_035312025.1 Halanaerobiales bacterium
CTTTTAGAACCGGTTACAGGTAATACAGATTATAATCATCTTTCGGTCAGAAGCGCTGCTTCTATAATTATGGATAGGCTTCTGTCCTAAAAAGTATATTCCAATATATGTTACTGAAAGGAGGTAGACAAATGAATATTATTGATAATATAAATAAGGAGAACATGAGAGACGATATCCCAGAATTCATTGCTGGAGATAATGTTCGTTTACAGATTAAAGTCGTGGAAGGCGGCAAAGAAAGATTACAGCAGTTCGAAGGTGTAGTTATTTCCCGTAAAGGCAGTGGGATTACTGAAACCTTTACAGTTAGAAAGTTTTCCCACGGGGTAGGGGTCGAAAGAACTTTCCCGGTCCATTCACCTAGGATTCAAAATTTTGAAGTAATCAGAAAAGGTGATGTAAGAAGAGCTAAATTATATTACTTAAGAGAAAGAAAAGGTAAAAAAGCTCGCATCAAAGAAAAGAAAGCAAAAAGAGAGCAAAGCGAAGAAAGAGAGATATAATGACTTTAAAAGGGTGAGGGATTTTATCCAGCACCCTTTATTTATTATTGGAGGCAGTAAATATGAATATCTATCCCGGCCATATGGCTAAGGCTAAAAGGGTATTAAAAGAAAATTTGAAGAATGTAGACCTCGTGGTGGAAGTATTAGATGCGCGTATTCCCTATGCTAGTCATAATAAACAGTTAAAAGAAATTATTGAGAACAAGGAAAAAATTATTGTATTAAATAAAAAGGATTTGGCCGAGCAAAAATATACGGATGAATGGCAAAACACAATTGAAAAAACTGTCAATTGTGTAAAGGTAAATGCTGTAAAAAAATCTGGTATTAAAAAGTTAATTAATTTAATGGAAGAAAAACAGACCGAGATTAATCAAAAAAGAAGGCAAAAAGGCATCAAGGAAAGACCAGTAAGAGCCATCATTATTGGGATTCCGAATGTGGGGAAGTCTGCTTTAATTAATGCTATTGGGGGAAGATCATCTGCTAAAACTGGTAATACACCCGGTGTAACCAGGGGTAAACAGTGGATTAAAGTGACCGATAAAATTGAGCTTTTAGATATGCCCGGTATTTTATTTCCGAAAGCAGAGGATGAAGATATTGCCTATAAGCTGGTCTTAACCGGAGCCATAGCTTTAAAAAAAGTGGATACAGAGTTGGCCGCTTACAAACTATTAAAGTACCTGCGTCAGTTAGAGCGGTTAAGTGTCGTTGAGAAAACTTATGATATTGAAATATATCAGGGGGAACATCCCTATGATATTCTTCCCAAGATCGGGAGGGTAAGGGGATGTTTGATGAGCGGTGGTAAGGTTGATAGAAATAGGGCTGCAAAGCTTTTGGTCAATGATTATCAGAATGGTAAATTAGGAAGAGTTTCACTTGAAAAACCGGGAAGTGATAATTTTGAATTTTGAAGAGATGACGATAAAAGAGATCAAGAATTTTATTAATGAGTTTGAGAATATTGAAAAGATCGATAATGGTATCATTGAAAAGTTAAATAGCGATAGCCGCAAGGGTGTCAATAAGATTGCCGCTCGGATAGAAAAACAAAAAGAAAAAAAACAGGAAAAGATAATTCAGTGGCACCAGCAGAATAACCATCTATATAACCTAAAAAAGGAAGGTTATCAACTAGTGGCTGGTATTGATGAAGCCGGGCGCGGCCCGTTAGCCGGTCCTGTGGTGTCTTCAGCTGTCATTTTAGATTCAAAAGAACCTATTTTAGGTTTAACAGATTCTAAGAAATTAAGTTTAAAAGAAAGAGAACGGCTTTTTGATATCATATTAGCCAAAGCGGTGGCAGTCGGGTTAGGGATTGTAAGTAATACTATTATTGATCGTTTGAATATTCATCAGGCTACATTCCTGGCGATGAGAAGGGCTGTTTTAGATTTAGAAAAACAGCCGGAGTACTTATTGATAGACGGCAGTTATACAATACCGGATATAAATATTCAGCAAAAAGCAATTGTAAGTGGAGATTTAAAAGTAAATTCGATCAGTGCAGCTTCTATTATTGCTAAAGTAACCAGAGATCGGATTATGGATGAATTACATAATAGTTATCCAAAGTATAATTTTTTAAGTAATAAAGGATATGGTACTAAAGAACATATTGATGTAATCAAAGAATCTGGGCCCTGTCCTTACCATAGATTTTCCTATAAAGTAGTCGACAAAAATAAAAGTGAGTGATTTTGATGAATACTAAGTATTTAACTAGGGGAGCCTTAATAGCAGGCCTGTATGTTATAATTACCTATATTTTATCACCTGTTAGCTTTGGTCCCTTACAGTTCAGAGCCGCTGAGGCCTTAACTGTTCTTCCCATCTTATTTCCGGAAGCAATCCCCGCTTTATTTCTGGGTGTATTACTTTCTAATATTATCGGAGGTTTGGGGATGGTAGATATTATCGGAGGCAGTTTAGTAACTTTATTAGCTGCTTATGGGACCTATTATTTCCGGGGAACTTTTTTAGCTTACCTAAGCCCAATTGTATTAAATGGATTTTTAATCAGTATCTATTTACACCTTTTATTTGAAATACCCTATTGGGTTACTGTAGTACAAATTTCAATCAGTGAAGCAGTAGTTGTACTGCTTTTAGGTTACCCTTTAATACAGGTCTTAAAAAAGCGTTTTGACTTCAATCAGCACAATTTGTAAATCTTGCAATAAATAACAAATTAAGTTATAATTTAAGTATGAATAATTTAATATAGTAGGAGGGATATTAATGTTAAGTGAAAAGATGGAAGAGCAGCTTAATGAACAAATAAATGCAGAGATCTACTCTGGTTACCTCTATTATGCAATGGAAGCATACTTTGAAGATGAAGATTTAACTGGTTTTGCAAACTGGATGCATATACAGGCACAGGAAGAGTTACTACACGCCCAAAAATTCTTTAATTTCATTAATGAAAGAGGTGGACGTGTAAGTTTAGATGCAATTGAAAAACCTAAAGCAGATTGGGACTCTCCTCTGGAAGCATTTAAAGATGCTTATGAACATGAAACAAAAGTTACTGACAGGATTAATAAATTATATGACCTTGCAGTTAAAGAAAAAGATCATGCAACTGCTTCTTTCCTCAACTGGTTTATCGATGAACAGGTGGAAGAAGAAGCTTCAGCTGATGAAATAGTAAATAAATTAAAAAGAATTGGCGAATCCGGCCAAGGAATATTCATGCTGGATAGAGAATTAGGTAGTAGAACTCTAGATACAGCTGAATATGCAGAGGAAAGTGAATAAAGATATAATAAAATTCAGTATATGTCATGAGTTTCAATTGAGGAACTCATGGCATATTTTTGTATAAATTAAATCCCTATTATCTGGAGGTATTTAAGATGGGCTTATTTGATAAAATCAAAGATTTTTTTACTCCATCCTCGGATTCAAAGATCGTTAAACTATATGTAAAAGATAAAAAATGCGGTAATAAGATGCGGGTGGTATTGAGGAAGGGTTATGATATTCAGAGAATTTACAATGATGAGGTTGAGGGCAAGTATAAAATTAATAAAGTCATAGTTTGTGATAAGTGTTATAACAATGTAGTTATAGATGTTACATTTGATAAAAATTATAAGATAATTAATCAGAGTATTGAAAATGGTGAGTTTATTACCGAAGAAGAGTTTTTAAAAGATCAATAGTTTTGTGGAGGTTTCTATGCTATTAAATTATCCGAATACATTAACCGTAGTCAGATTACTATTAATTCCTGTTTATTTATATTTCTTTTTACAGGGAGAATATATATTAAGCGGAGTATTTTTTTCGCTTTCTGGTGTAACAGACTTTCTAGATGGTTATCTGGCTAGAAAATACAATATGGTAACAGATTTAGGTCGATTACTTGATCCCTTGGCTGACAAGCTCACCCTGATTAGTATATTAGCGGTTTTAATTTACATGGATTTATTACCCAGGGTTATTACTATCACTTTACTGACCAGGGAAGTATTTGTTTTATTTGGCTCTGGTATTATGTATCTTATGGGTAAAGACTTAATCAATCCTACCCGCTTGGGTAAAATATCTATTTTCTTATTATATGTGGCTATTGCAGCTAGCTTATTAGATATTAAATTTTTTGATATGCTCTTATTTTATGTTGTAATACCTATTAATATTATCTCTGCTGTAGATTATATTCGCAACGCCTACCAAAAAATGTAATTATAAGGAGATTAATATGAATATATTATTAAAAAATATTAAAGAGATCTATAGTCCTTCCCAAGATCTCAGTGAGTATAAGCATATAGAAATAGAGGGTAAGGAGATTAAAAGAGTTATCAAAGATGATGATATTGTCAGTAATGATCATGATCGTGTAATAGACTGTAGTGATATGGTTGTATTGCCCGGGTTAATAAATACCCATACCCATAGTTCGATGTCCCTTTTGAGAGGTTATGCTGACGATTTTAAGCTGGATAAGTGGCTTAGTGATAATATCTGGCCGGCCGAAGCAAAACTGACAAGAGAGGATATCTATTGGGGTGCTATGCTGGCAGTGGTAGAGATGATCAAGACAGGGACTACCACCTTTACAGATATGTATTTTCAAATGGATAAGGTAGCAGAAGTCGTTAAAAAATCAGGCATCAGGGCCGTTTTAAGTGAAGGATTAATCGAAGATAATGACGGAATGGAGGGTTTAAACGATTCGGTTGATTTTGCTTTAAAATGGCAAAATAAGGCTGACGGTAGAATTAAAACAACCCTTGGGCCTCACTCACCTTATACCTGTAGTGCCGATTACTTAGAAAAGATAAGAGATAAAGCCCTTGCTAACAATTTATTAATACATGTCCATATCAGTGAAACAGATGATGAACTAGGCTTTATGAAAGATAAATATGGTTTAAGTACAGTGGAATTATTCGATAAGATTAATTTATTTGATACAAAAGTAATTGCTCCCCATTGTGTACATCTAAGTGAGAGCGATATTGAAATACTGGCTGATAAAGATGTGGGAGTTGTTTATAATCCAGCCAGTAATATGAAATTGAGCAGTGGGATTGCTCCTATTAAAAAAATTATGGATAAAGGTATAAATGTTTCTTATGGAACCGATAGTGCGGCCAGCAATAATAATTTAGATTTAATAGAGGAAGCCCGCCTCGGTTCTTATCTACAAAAAGTAGCAACCGGTGATCCGACGGTTTTACCCATTGAAGAGAATATGAAAATGCTAACTGTTAATGGGGCTAAGACTTTAGGAATACCGAACTTAGGAGAGATCAAGGAAGGTTATTTAGCGGATTTAGTATTAATTAATGTGAAAAATACAGCCCATCAGTATCCTTCCTATAATTACCTATCTAATATATTTTATGCTGGCAATGGATGTGATGTGAATACTGTTATTGTAAATGGTGAGATAGTTATGGAAAATCGTGTATTAATCAAGATAAATGAAGAAAAAGTATATAAAAAAGTAGAACAGTTAACACAGAAATTTCGTTAATATAATAGAAGGGAGTGGCTTTAAGTGAAAAAAGGTTTTAGATATTTATTCTCAATAATATTTGTTGTTTTTATTGCTTTATTAATAGCCATATTTGCCGGTGCTAACTTTTTTACAGAATGGGCCTGGTTTAATCAACTTGGTTATCTAAAAGCGTTTTTATTGATGTTTTTCTCTAATTTTGGTTTAAGAGTATTGATAGGTGTTATCTTTGCCGTTTTTGTTTATATTAACCTTTCCTTTACAAAGAAGTTATTTTATAAGTATTTCAAAAAAGAAAAGGTGGACAGTGAAAATGTAGAAACCTTATTTAAAGAAGAAGGGCAGGGTTTTTTAAACTGGTTAGATAAAAGGAAGTTAAACTGGTTATATATAATTATCAGTTTAGTCTTAGGATTCTTATTCAGTTCGGTTAGTTCAGAGCTCTGGAAGATAGTTCTTAAGTATTTCAACCAGACCCCGTTTGGAACTACTGATCCAATCTTTGGCAGAGATATTGCTTTTTATGTATTCAGCCTCCCATTTTACAGCTTCATTAAAGAAATGGGTATGGTCTTAATCGTCCTGACAATAATTGTCGTTGGTGTAATCTACTTTATAGCTTCCGGTATAAGTTCCTTTTCGGAAGTTAAAGTTAAGTTATCGAATCGAGCTAAAGGTCATATAACTATCCTACTCTCAGCCTTCTTACTACTCAAGGCCTGGGATTACCGTTTAGCAATGTATGAGTTGTTATACTCCTCCCGGGGAGTGGCCTTTGGAGCGAGTTATACAGACATTAATGCTAATTTATTGGGCTTAAGAATACTATTCGTAATTGCGATAGCGGTTGCTCTTGGTCTGTTAGTTAGTCTATTTAGAAAAAATTACAAATTATTAGCCTGGGGCCTTGGAATCTGGATTGTAACTTCTTTAATATTCGGTGGTATTTATCCTGGTTTTGTTCAGAGATTTCAGGTAGAACCAAACGAAATTAATAGAGAACGTCCCTATATAAATCACAATATTCAAATGACCTTAGATGCTTATGATTTAAATGATATTCAAACCACAGATTTTGAGGTTGAAGATGGTTTGACCTACGAAGATTTACAAGAAAATGATGAGATCGTTAAAAATATTAGATTATGGGACCATAGACCATTACTAACCACCTATAATCAGATTCAGACTTTAAGACAGTACTATGATTTTCAAAATATAGATGTTGATAGGTATAATATAGGTGGGGATTATCGTCAGGTAATGCTAGGTGCCAGAGAGATGAACCAGGACTTATTATCCGGGCAGGCTCAAACCTGGATTAATAAAAAATTAAAGTATACACATGGTTATGGTGTTACAATGAGTCCTGTAAATATGGTTACTAGTGAGGGATTACCTGAGTTTTTCATGAGTGATATACCTACTCAAGTTAATGTAGATATTCCTTTAGAAAATGCTGCAATCTATTATGGAGAAAAAACGGATGAATATGTAATCGCTAATACTGATTCTACTGAGTTTCATTACCCACAGGGAGACGATAATGTTTATATAAATTATGATGGAACCGGTGGAGTATTAGCGGGCAGTTTTATCAAAAAAGCTGTGTTTGCCCTAAGGTTCAATGAACTTAAGTTTTTATTAAATGATGATATAAATCCTGACAGTAGAGTTATGTATCACAGAAATATTAAGGAAAGAGTGAGAAGAGTTGCTCCTTTCTTGCAGTATGATGGGGACCCCTACCTGGTAGTTTCTGATGGTAGACTTTTCTGGATTCAAGATGCTTACACAACTACAGATAGGTATCCTTATTCTCAACCTGTGAGAGGGGTAGGCAATTATATTAGAAATTCAATTAAAGTTGTTATAGATGCCTATAATGGAACTATGAATTATTATGTTGTAGATGATGAGGATCCGATTGCAAAAACCTATCAAAAGATATTCCCTGATGTATTTTTAGATGGGGAAGAGATGCCGGAAGATATAAGAGATCATATCAGATATCCAAAAGATCTCTTCAGTATTCAAACCCAGGTTTATGCGACTTACCATATGCAGGATCCGGTTGTCTTTTATAATAAGGAAGATCTCTGGAATATTCCCACTGAAAATTATGCAGGCAGCAGTATCCAGATGGAACCCTATTATATAACAAGTAAGTTACCGGGTAATGATAAATTGGAATTTATTTTAATGCTTCCTTTCACTCCTGCAAACAGAAATAATATGATTTCCTGGATAGCAGGGAGATCTGATGGTGAAAATTACGGGGAACTGTTAGAATATCAATTCCCAAAAGATACCCTTGTCTTCGGACCTAATCAAATTGAATCAAGAATAGATCAGGATTCAGAGATATCTCAAAGGCTTTCCTTATGGAGTCAAAGGGGATCAAATGTAATTAGAGGTAATCTGATAGTTTATCCAATTGAAAGATCTATATTATATGTTGAACCGATTTATCTACAGGCTGAATCGGGTGAAATTCCAGAACTTAAAAGGATTGTAGTAAGTTATGGTGGAGAAATAGTAATGGATGAAACCTTAGATGGTGCCTTAGCGAAGATATTTGGAGAAAAACCACAAGAAGAAGTTCCCGAAGAGGTTCCTCAAAGTCAACAGATGTTACCAGAAGATATGCAGGGACTTGCTCAGAGAGCCTATGAAATATTCCAAGAAGCCCAACAGGCTCAACAAGAGGGTAACTGGTCAGAATATGGTAACTTATTAGAAGAATTAAATAATGTACTAAATGAATTAAATGATCTCAGTCAACAAACAGCAGAGTAATTAGGAAAGGATAATGTATGCTTAAAACAAGTAAATTCGGTGAATATAAAACAGAAAATGATATAGACGTATATATAAATAATACTGATAAATTTAAAACTAATTATATTCATATAGATATAATACGACCTCTTTCTAATGAAAAAGAGGTCTCCCAAAATGCGCTAATCCCCTATATTCTTTACCGCGGGTCTCAAAAGTATCCCACCAATCAATCTATATCACATAGATTGGATGATCTATATGGGGCAGACTTAAATGTATCTGTGGCCCGCCGCGGTGAGAACCAACTACTAAGGTTTTCGGTAGAAGTAATAAATGACAAGTATGTTGAAGCAAAAGAGAGCTTAATAAAAAAGGCAATTGATTTCCTTTATGAACTGATTTTTAGACCTTTAGTAGAAAAGGGGGACTTCAAGGAAGAATATATTAACAAAGGGCAGTCTTTTTTGAAGGAAAAAATACTATCTTTAAAGAATGATAAAGGTAGTTATGTTATTGAAAGATGTTACCAGGAGATGTGTAGAGGGGAGGATTTTTCCCTCTACACCCTTGGTACAATTAGTGGGTTGGAACAAAGCAGGCAGGATAATTTGTATCAATATTGGCAAGATATATTAATAGAAAGTCCAATCGAATTATTTGTCATCGGTGATATTGGTGATTCTGATGGACTATATAAATATATCAATCAAAAGTTTACAGATCACAGAGATAAAAAATTACCTTTAAATAACACTTTTATTAAAACTAAAGATTTTAAGTTAAAAGAGCTGGAAGAAGAGGATGAAATAACTCAATCTAGATTTTGTGCGGGTATTAGAATACCTATAACCAGAAGTCATCCCCTCTATTTTGCTCTTATTGTATATAATGGGATGTTAGGTGGTTTTAGCCACTCTAAGCTCTTTACAACCGTTAGAGAAAAGAGGGGCTTAGCCTACTATATCAATACCCGCTTAGAATCTACAAAGGGCCTTATCTTAATAAATGCAGGCATTGATATGGTGGATTACCCGATTGTAAAAGAGATAATTGAAGAAAAAATAGAAGAGATGCAAAATGGTGAGTTTGAAGAGGAAAATATTGAGTGGTCTAAAAAGAAATTAATTAATAGGTATAAAACGTTAAGTGATAATAACCACAGTATTGTGGATGCTTTCCTATTAGGTTTAATCAATGGTAAAAAAGATTCATTAAATTATGTTATTAATTCTATCAAACAGGTAAAAAGAGAAGATATAATTAAAGTTGCTAATCAGGTTAATCTTACAACATATTATCTACTTAGACCAGGAAGTGCTTAAGAATGATATATAAAAATTTTAGTAATATTGGTGAAGAATACTATGAAAAGAAGTTAGATTCCGGCTTAAATGTGGTATTAATACCGCGGGAGAAGTTTAATAAAAAACATGCGATATTATCGGTAGATGTAGGTTCTGTAGATTTAAAGATAAAAGATAATGAGGAAAATGTCTATGAATATCCCAAAGGTATTGCCCATTTTATGGAACATATACTTTTTGAAAATAGAGAAGGTAGTATAATAGATAAGTTTTCCCAGATTGGAAGTAGTGTTAATGCCTATACTGGCTTTAATAATACAAATTATTACTTTAATACCACCAGTAATTTTTTCAACTCCTTAAAATACTTATTTGGTTTTGTTTTAAATCCTCATTTTGATGATGAACGGATTAAGCATGAAAAAAGCGTTATAAATCAGGAAATCAACATGTATCAGGATAGTCCCAGCTGGCAGTCCTTTTATCAATTATTACAATCTCTTTTTTACGAATATCCAATTAAATATAATATTGCAGGAACTCAAAAGAGTATAGAGAAAATAAATAAAAAGACATTAATTGATTTTTTTGAAAAATTATATAATTTAAATAATATGACCTTAATTGTCATCGGGGCGGTTCAGCCTGATAAGTTATTTAATTGGCTGGAAAAAGAAAAAAATATTACTAAACAAGGAAATAAAAAATTTGTATTAGAGAAAATTTATCCTAAAGAGCCCAATGGAATTCGTCTGGAAGAAAAAGATATCGCAATGAGTATCTCCCGCCCGATAATTAGTTTAGGTTATAAAGAAAACCGCTGTTTTCAAAATAAAGATAAGATTATTAAACAGGATCTTATGACAAATATGATCTTAGAAATGATTTTTGGTAAAAGCAGTGATCATTACCATGCTTTATATAATCAAGATTTAATTGATGAGAACTTTTCTTTTAACTATATGAGAGAGAAAAATACGGGGTTTGCTAAGATATATGCGGAAACCAACTCCGTTGATAAGACAATTTCTGGTATAACCGATATCATCAATAATTGGGAACGCGAAATAAATAGCGAAGATTTTGAAGTAGTTAAACATAAATATATTGGAAGATATTTCCGTTCTTTAAATTCTTTTGAAACTCTTTCTTCTCAAATTATGAAGTATCTTAATCTTGACCAAAATTATTTGGATATAATTCAAATGATCAAAGATATAAGTCTTAAAGAAGTAAGAGAGCAGTATAAAAATTTACTAGAGGAAAAGGAGCATGTGAAAATAATCATTAGAACAGTTCATAAGTAATTGACAAAATAATGCTTGAAAACTTTAGTTTTTGGTGTTATAATCACAAGAAAATAATAATGGGAAGGGGTGATAATTAAGGAGATAGTAGTAGAGCAACTTTTATTTTCATTATTATTATTTTTTAAAGAGAATATTGTTTAAAAAGTGAGTATCAAAAAGTTAAGAGAAGAAAGGAGTAGATAGTAGATATGCAAAGAGACCGATGGAGTAATCGTGCAGCTTTTGTACTCGCAGCTATTGGTTCTGCAGCTGGTTTAGGTAATGCTTGGCGTTTTCCTTACATGGCTTATTCTAATGGGGGTGGAGCTTTCTTAATCCCTTACTTTGTAGCTTTATTAACAGCAGGGGTACCCCTTATCGTATTAGAATTTGCCATGGGGCAAAAGACCCAAAGAGGTGCCCCAGGTGCCCTAGCTAAAGTTGGTAGAAAATTTGAAGGCTTTGGTTGGTGGGCCGTTTTATCCGGTACTATTATTACTAGTTATTATGCAGGAGTTATGGCCTGGGCTTGGGACTATTTAGCTGGTTCCTTTACACTAGGTTGGGCAGAAAATGCAAGTGATTATTTTTATAATGAAGTACTGCAAATAACATCTGGACCAGGTGTCTTAGGAGGTTTTTCAGTTCCCGTTCTGATTGGTTTAGTCATCACCTGGATCGTAATTTATCTCATACTTAGAAAAGGTGCTGAAAGTGTTGGTAAAGTGGTTCTAATAACAGTTCCTTTACCTGTTCTTTTAATGATTATATTAATGCTTAGAGCAATAACTTTACCAGGCGCTATGGAAGGAATTAATTACTTCCTTGAACCTAATTTCTCGATGTTGACGAATTTAAGTGTTTGGATCGATGCTTATTCTCAGGTATTCTTTACACTTAGTTTAGGTTTTGGTATTATGATTGCCTATGCTAGTTATATGCCTGAAGATTCTGATATTATTAATAATGCTCTTATAACTGTATTTGCAAACTCTGGTATTAGTTTTCTAGCAGGTATTGCTGTATTTGGTACCCTAGGCTATATGGCTCAAACTCAGGGAGTACCGATTTCCGAAGTTGCTACTGCTGGTGTTGGATTAGCTTTCGTGGTTTATCCAAATGCGATATCACTGTTGCCAGGTGGTTCATTCGTGGTCGGATTCTTTGGTTTCGTCTTCTTCGCAATGCTGCTTTCCTTAGGTATAGACTCGGCCTTCTCCATTGTAGAAGCCGGTGTAGCAGCACTTAAAGATAAATGGGGCGGAACCAAAAGGACAGTTACACTATTTTATAGTATATTCCTATTTGTAGTAGGACTATTATTTGCCACTAGAGCTGGTCTGTATTGGCTTGATATTGTAGACCATTATGTAAATACTTATGGCCTCGTTGTAGCTGGTTTAGCTGAATCATTAATTATTGGTTGGTTCTATGACCCCAATGAATTAAGGGGATATTTCAACTCAGTTTCTGAATATCAGTTCGGCAGCTGGTGGAATGTGATGATCAAATATGTAACACCGATTATGTTAGTTGTACTATTAGTCAATGAATTTATTGCTGATATTGGTACTGCATATGGCGGATATGAACTAAGATATCTCATTTACGGCGGCTGGGCTGGAGTAATTGGTCTATTACTTGTTGCTTCATTTATCCTATCACGTCAAAGAGGTTTAGATGACGCAGAAATCTAAAAAATAAGTATTTAGAAGGGAGTAATATTATGAG
>DATGCJ010000117.1:0-2983 GCA_035312025.1 Halanaerobiales bacterium
AGAGGTTAAGTCAAAATAAATTTGTTTGTGATAATCAACATCTACAAAATGCTGATTATAATGCAAGTATCAATATAGCTAAAAGAGCTATCCAATGATAGCATACAGGGTAACCTGTAGCCCCTATTGTTTTTACAGTAGGGATAGGGTTTTTAGTCGCTGCCCTTCAACTTTCTCTATTCTTGAATCACCCACATGTGAGATAGAGAAGGTGTAAATCTTGTTAAAGACTGTACTGAGTACGGTTTTTAATATAACAAGCTCCTTTTTAATCTTATTTTTGATTAGGTGAGAGAAGTTGACTGGACTCCCTCTTTTCTTTCTTCTTATCTTTATTATATAATTTTTAAAGGAAAAAATAAAAATAACTATTAAGAATGAGAATAAGACAATAAAAGATCCCACAATTTAAAAAATTGCGGGATTAAATTTCTAGATATCTATTTCGGTTGCCAGGTCAGCGTTTTTGAATATAAATTTCTTTCTCAATTTTGAGTTGGAACCCATTAATTTTGTAAAGACATCATCAGCTTCAATTTCATCATTAATCTCTACCTTCTGAAGTTTACGGGTTTCAGGTGACATGGTAGTATCCCAAAGTTGATCAGGATTCATTTCTCCTAAACCCTTATATCTTTGAATACTGAAATTACCGGAGCCAACTTCTTCTCTATATTCTTCAAGGCCTTGTTCGTTAAAAATATACTGGCTTTTTTTTCGATATGTAACTTTATATAAAGGTGGACGGGCTAAATAGACATGTCCTTCTTCAATAAGATCCTGCATATATCTATAAAATAAGGTTAAGATTAGTGTAGAGATGTGAGCACCATCGATATCTGCATCTGTCATGATAATGATCTTTTCATATCTGAGATTACTTAAATCAAAGTCTTCCCCTACACCTGTTCCTAAGGCAGTAATGATAGAAGCTATCTCAGTGTTGTTTAAAATCTTATCTAAGCGAGCCCTTTCCACATTAAGTATTTTACCCTTAAGTGGTAAAATAGCCTGATTATGACGGTTTCTAGCCTGTTTAGCGGAGCCCCCGGCTGAATCCCCCTCAACGATAAATATTTCGCTGTCTTCTGCCTTTTTACTGGCACAGTCGGCTAGTTTACCAGGAAGAGAACTTGAAGAAAGTACTGACTTTCTTTTAGTTAATTCACGGGCTTTTTTGGAAGCCTGACGTGCCCTCACAGATTTTAGTGCTTTATTTACAATAGCTTTACCCAATTCAGGGTTAGTATCAAGATAAAGGCTGAGATAGTCATAAGCGCTTTTTTCTACAATGCTTCTCAATTCACTATTACCCAGTTTGGATTTGGTCTGGCCTTCAAACTGAGGGTTTGGTAATTTCACGTTAATGACTGCGGTTATACCTTCCCGTACATCATGACCATTTAGGCCGTTAACGCTTTTAGGAAGGAGATTATTCTTTTTTGCAAAATTATTAACCGCTTTAGTTAAGGCAGATTTAAAACCAGTTAGATGGTAACCTCCATCAACTGTATTAATATTATTAGCATAGGAAAAAATCCGTTCTGAATATCCCTGATTGTATTGAATAGCAAATTCTAATTCATATTCATCAATTGAATCTTCATTATAGATGATTTCATCATGAAGTAAGTCTCTATTTTTATTTAGATACTCTATAAATGCTTTTATTCCACCATCGTATTGATATTGTTCCTTTTTATCATTACGTTCATCTTCTAAAACAAGAGTTAAATCTTTATTTAAATAGGCAGACTGTTTAAATCTATGGGATAATGTTTCAAACTTAAATTTAGTTGTATCAAAAATTTCTCGATCTGGTTTAAAGGTAATCTTTGTACCTGATTTATCGGTTTTGCCATCTTTAGCTAAATTATCTTGAGGTAGTCCCCTTTTATAGTGCTGGACATATTTATGACCTTCCCAATGGGTTTCAATCTTTAATTCTTCCGAAAGAGCATTTACTACGGAAACTCCTACTCCGTGTAGTCCACCAGCAACTTTATAACTGTTATTATTAAACTTACCACCAGCATGTAAGGTAGTGAGTACAATTTCTACAGCCGGACGTCCTGTATCTTTATGTAGATCAGCGGGAATACCTCTTCCCCAGTCTTCTACACTTACACTGTTATCTTCATGTACAGTAACTTTAATTTTATTGCCAAAACCGGCTAAAAATTCATCGATACTATTATCCACTACTTCCCAGACAAGATGGTGTAGTCCTTTAATACCGGTAGAGCCAATATACATACCGGGTCTTTTCCGCACTGCTTCCAGACCCTCTAATACTTCTATTTTATCTGCATTATATCTATCATTGTCAAATAAGTCCACGAATTCATCCACCCTTTCTTCATATTAACCATTATTATTATAACAAAGAGTTTATGGATTTACCACCCATTCTTGCAATAATGTGGCTAGATGGTATAATATCAAATAGGATAAAGATTTTAAAGTACTAATTTTTGCTTAAATGTTATTATATTTATTTATATATTTTTAATATAATTTTTAAATATCTAAATTTTGAAAGGGGTATATTATGTCTGAGAAAATTTCATCAATTGCAATTGAAGAAAAAATGAAAGAAGCGTATCTTAATTATTCACTTAGTGTTATAGTTTCAAGAGCCTTACCTGATGTAAGAGATGGTCTAAAACCGGTACATAGAAGAATCCTCTATGCTGCTGAAGAACTAGGTTTGACTCATGATAAGGACCATAAGAAATCAGCTAGAATTGTAGGTGAAGTATTAGGTAAATACCATCCTCATGGTGACCAAACCGTTTATAATGCTATGGTAAGGATGGCCCAGAATTTTAACCAAAGATATACTTTAATCGATGGACATGGTAACTTTGGTTCAATCGATGGAGACTCACCTGCAGCAATGCGTTATACAGAAGCTAAATTAACAGAGATGTCTGAATATCTTTTAAAGGATATAAAAAAGGAAACTGTAAATTTCAGTGAT
>DATGCJ010000118.1:0-2875 GCA_035312025.1 Halanaerobiales bacterium
TCGAGTCCTGCTCGGGGAGCCATTTTTTTGACCGCATGCAATAAAAAACTAAATAATATTTATTAATTAAACTCATGAGGAGAGTGAATTAAATTTATGCATTTCAAAAAAGTATTATCAATAGTGATGATATTAACCCTACTAGTTGCATTTCCAGTTGCAGCACAGGATAATGAAGGAACATCCAATACAGGTGAAGAAAGCAGCAGCCAGCCCGAAGTAGCTGCCGTAGTTAATGGTGAAGACATCACCATGCAGGAGCTTGATCAATTTGCTGGCACCCAAAATCTCGTAATGACTTTATATAGACAGAATCCTGAATTCACCCAGGTACTTTTACAGACTGAAGCTGGACAAAATGTAATTACTGAATTCCAAAAAGTTAAACTTGACCAATTGATCACTCAAAAACTACTAGCCCAAGAAGCAAAAGAAAGAGAGATTGCTTTATCAGAAGAAGAAAAAACAGAGATCTTTAATAAACAGCTTGAAGGAATCAAACAGCAGAATAATATAGATGATGCCCAGTTAGAAGAAGCTTTACAACAACAGGGTATTGAATCTATAGATGCTTATAGAGAAAGATTCTTCCAGGTAAATCAAGAGAGTCTTCTAATCAATAAATTACAGGAAGATATTCAAGGTCAGGCAGAAGTTACCGAAGAAGAAATGAAAGAGTACTATGATAATAATAAATCTAATTTTGAGTATCAGGAACAGGTAAAGGCAAGCCATATTCTACTTGAAGAACAGGAAACTGCCGAAGAAGTTATGACTAAATTAGATGAAGGCGGAGACTTTGCTGAATTAGCCAAAGAATATTCAACCGGTCCCTCTGCGGAAAAAGGTGGAGACCTAGGCTATATCAGTAAGGATCAAAATATTGCTCAGAAATTTAAAGAAGCAGTATTTGCCCTAGACTCCGGTGAAATGAGTCAGATAGTAGAAACCCAGTACGGCTTCCATATTATCAAAGCAACTGATAGAAGAGAAGCTGGCGTAAGAGGATTTGAAGAAGTAAAAGATCAGATCAAACAACAATTACAAAATCAAAAAGGACAACAAATCTGGGATGAATTTGTAAGAAAACTCAGAGATGAAGCTGAAATAGAAAAGAAACTATAAATTAAGATAAAGTAAGTTCAATAATAAAAAGACTAGGAGGTGTCTGTAAGGGCGCCTCCTTTTTTTAATGTTTAAAATGTTAAATTTTGCAGGTTTAAAAGAGATATATGTAGAAACTAATTAATAGAGGTTAAGAAATAAAATAGTGAAATAGATTAGATATTCTTTTAGGTAACCTAGGAGCTGGAGGTAATTATGGAAAATACAAAAAGCAAATTAGAAGAATTAAATATAAAAAGATACCTTATCTACCTGTTTATCTTTATTGTAATATCAGTTTTAACCTTATATTACATATATAGAATATTTGGCCAGGAAACCAGTTTTTTAATTTTTAAAGATTTTCCGGCCCCCATCATTATAGGATTATTTTCTTTACTATTAATATATTTTGTTCTGGATGGTTTTAGGCTTTACTTTATTCTTAGAACCTTAGAGATAAAGATTAGTTATTGGCATATTTTTAAGATCGTCTTTATTAATCTTTTTATTTCCAATATTACTCCCTTTGCCAGCGGGGGAGGGGTAGCACAGGTTTATTTTTTAAATAAGAAGGGTGTTCCCTTGGGTAATGCGACAGCTGCTACCACAATCAGAACAGTATTAGCCTCTGTATTTGTTTTTGTAAGTGGCCCTTTAATACTTTTAACCAGAGAAAGGATATTCAACCAGTTTTCGGGTGTCCCCTTCTTTGGTTATCTATTAGCATTTTTTGGACTCTATCTTTTTATTTTTTATGTAGCTATATTTAGAAATCGGTTGATAAAGAAAACAGTATTTGTAACGATGCGCTTTTTGAAAGGGAAAAAGCTGCTTTCAAAAAAGAAATATAATAGTACTTTGAAGTACTTACTAAAGCATATAGAGATTTTTGGAGAAAAATTAGCATTATTTTTAAAAGGGAAGACTAGATATGTAGTACTCTCCTTTTTCTTTACCGCCCTGTTTTTATTGTCTGAATTCACCTTTGCGATACTTTTATTAGAAGGTATGGGTTATCAGTTTAATTATCTAACCATAATTTTAATGCAGATGGTAGTCATATTTTTTATGTACTTTGCCCCTACTCCTGGTGCTACCGGGGTAGCTGAAGGCGGTTTTTCCCTGCTGTTTACCAGAATTGTGGAGAAGGGAGATATCTTACCCCTGATTTTTTCCTGGCGGCTGTTTACCAAGTATATCGGGATTGCAATTGGAATAATAGTATTTTACCTTATGTTATTTAAAGGGGCCAAACCAGATGAAGAATAAAACTAAGGTGTTTTTCATAATCTTAATAGCGGCTATAATAATTCTTTTTACCTACAAGATCTATGCCCCGTTTTCTATTCAGGATTTTAACGCTGTTAATTATAAAAGTATTAGCCAGGTAAAAAGGGAAGTAAAAGATAATTCTTTTTCCTTTGCAGTACTGGGCAATATCAAAAATTCGATCAGCATCTTTGATAAAGGCATTTTACCCAGATTACGATCTGATAGACCGGATTTCATCATTTCCACCGGTAATAATGTGGTTGACAGTGGAGAAGGTAAATATAGAGTTTTATATAGAACCTTGCAGAGAATGAAGATACCTTTTATTACCAGTGTGGGAGAAAATGAGATCGAGGAGGAAGGGCATAAGAACTTCTACAAATACTTCGGACCCTTCTATTTTTCTTTTAATCTCGATGATTCCTACTTTATCTTTCTCGATACGACCGGCCACAGTTCTGAAAGCTGGCAGCGGGAATGGCTTAATAAGGAATTA
>DATGCJ010000119.1:0-2694 GCA_035312025.1 Halanaerobiales bacterium
CACCCTTTTGTACATCCTGGGCTAAAGTTCCTACTGTAAATAACATTACTGATAAGATTGAAAACAATAAAATCGCTGTAATTTTTTTCTTCATTTAATATCCTCCTATTTATGAATTTCCTGAATTTAAAATTTATCTACTCCCCTGCTTTTTAATACTCACTTCAGAAAATTTTTCTACCACCACCTTTTTTAAAATTATTATTTTTTAATTATGAGTAATGTTGTCAAGTATAATTATTAATCTTTTGATTATACTTATTCAACATTACAATGTATAATCCTCCCTAATAGATAATAATATAAACTAGTTAGTTAATATAACAGCGCTTACCAAATTATACTTGTCATATGACATAAATCTTCATTATATATTTATGCAAAAAGTATACCAAAGTTGCTTTCCTATTTTCACAATAATCACACAATTTTTCTATATAATAAATGGGATTATATATATTCTCGATTAATATAATCCCATTTCTATTATTATGAGACTATAATCATATAATTGAAATTATTATTGGACATATGCCTATTAAAAGTGTAAAATATATGAAAAGAAGTATTGAGAAGGGAGAATTAGATATGATTAAAATTGGCCTCCTCGGATTAGGAACAGTCGGCTCCGGGGTATATAAAATAATAAGTGAAAATAGAGAAAGTATTGAGCAAAAAGTAGGCACTGAATTAGAAATTGAAAAAATACTTGTTAATGATCTCAGTAAAACAAGAAATGTTAAAATCGATAATGAACTTTTAACAGATAATGCTGATGATATTTTAGAAAATACCGATATTAATCTGGTTGTGGAATTAATAGGTGGAGAAGAACCCGCTTATCAATATGTTATGCAGGCTGTGAATAATAAAAAAAGCGTAATTACCGCCAATAAGTTAATTATTGCCAAACACGGAAGTGAAATTCTCAAGGCAGCCAGTCAAAATGATGTGCAGATCAGTTTTGAAGGTAGTGTAGCAGGCGGGATACCGATCATCCGTCCCTTAAAAGAATCTCTTGTTGCCAGTAATATCCATAATATATACGGGATATTAAACGGCACTACCAACTATATATTAACTAAAATGACAGAAGAAGAAAAAGAATACCAGGATGTTTTAAAAGAAGCTCAAGAATTAGGTTATGCGGAAAGTGACCCCTATTCTGATGTCAGCGGACTTGATGCTGCCTATAAAATAGCCATCTTATCTTCTATTACTTTTGAAACATATGTTGATATTAACTCTGTTTATTCAGAAGGGATCGAAGATATTACTTTAACTGATATTCAGGTGGCTGATGAATTGGGTTATGTTATTAAACTATTAGCTATCGGCAAAAAACAGGAAGATGGAATTGATATTAGGGTCCATCCCGCCTTTATCTCAAAAAATCACCCACTTGCTTTAGTTAATGGTGTATATAATGCAATTTATCTGCATGGTGAAATTGTAGGGGATATAATGTCTTATGGAAAAGGGGCCGGTCAAATGCCGACCGGAAGTGCTGTGGTGGCAGATATTATTCAAACTGCCAAAGACATCCATTATAATAGACCTAATGTTTATGCGGATAAATCAACCTTAAAACATAAGATTGTTAATATCGATGAAATAAAAAACCTGTTTTATTTAAGGGTATTAGTTAATGATAAACCCGGTGTAATGTCTGAAGTAACCGGTATTTTAGGTAAAAACAAGGTTAGTTTGGCCTCTGTTCTGCAAAAACATCGCCTAACACCCGTTGTACCATTAGATTTAGTCACACATCCCGTCAAAGAAAAAAATCTGAATAACTCCCTTGCAGAATTGAAAAGCTTAAAAAATGTAAAATCAATTGAAAGTGTAATAAGGGTTATTGAAGACTTTTAATATATATTTTTAAAAGCCCCATTTAAGGGGCTTTTTTTAATTAAAGTATAAGTATCTCATTTCTCTCTATAAATTTTAAATTTTTTTATCTATATTGAGATAGCCTGCACTGGACACATTCTAATACATTGTTTACATCCCCTGCACTTATTTGGGATCACATAGGCTGCTCCTTCCTCATTCGTTTCGATAGCATTAAAAGGACAGGCTGATACACACTGACCACAACCTATACACTTTTCTTGGTCAATATTTATAATTTTATTGGTCTGATTACTGCTTCTTTTAAACCTTCTCTTTCGGTCTCTATTTCTTCTGTTTTTGGACACGGCTACCCCTCCTTCATTTAACTGTGAAAATTATATAATAGTTATGAACATATGTCAAATATTGCCGGTGAAATTTTACCCATAAAAAAACTCATAGGCTTTTGCTTAGCCTATGAGCTTAAAAGTTAAATATTATTTATTTCATCTTTATCAATTCAATTCCTTTGCTCTCGGGATTAATATTTTTACTATACAGTTTCTCTTTATCATTATTCCAGTGTTCATGCACACCCAAACTATCTAGCCGAGTCCCATTGTTCTCTGGGTCATATTTAACTCCAGAAGGAGGATCATTGGCCAGAGCTCCTTCATGTAAGTAGTTATCTGAGTAAGGTAATAAATCAGTCTCGGTCTTTAAAAAATCCAGGGCTACCGAGTCAATTGCAATCGGGTCCTGTGAAATAAATAAACTAGAAGACCAGCCGCCATTGAATGGTTCCATCTCCCATCTATGGGGCTCAACTGACTGCTGATTCATACCACCATATAAACC
>DATGCJ010000120.1:0-4252 GCA_035312025.1 Halanaerobiales bacterium
ACAGATATTACTTCCGGTCTCCAATGTGGAATTAACTACCTGCAAAGAGGGTATTAAAAAAATATAAGATGATAGTTATAACCCCCCTTATGAAATTAAGGGGGGTTAAATTTATGTCTTATAATTCAAAAAGTTTTGAAATATTGATCATATTTTTATATAATGAAAAACAAGTTTATTTTTAAGAACATTTTTTAAAAATCAAGAATCCGAGTGTTATTTTGATTAGGGGGATTTTTATGTTCGATTATATCAGCAGCTATCTATATCCAATAGCGAGAGAAAATAAAGAGGACTTTAAATTACATAAATTTAAACAAAATAATAAGAGGATTTTATTAATATCAGCTTTTTTAATATTTGAACAGTTATTTTATGCTGTTTTTATAAGTAAAAGTGGTACCATTTTAAATACGGTCTATTATGGAACTGCTTTAATTATGTTCATATATACCTCGATAAGTGCCTACTTCTATTTTAAACAACCCAAACGAGTTTCTTTTATACATAAACTCTATCAAGTCGGGATTGGTGTGATAGGTCTAACTGTAGCAGTAATTAGAATAGGTATTTTGCCGAATTATATTGTTAGATTACCAACAATTTATATAGCGGTGGTCTATGGTATGGCGGTCATATTTTATTTTAACTATATAGAAAGCTTTTTCTTATACCTATATGGAGCTCTATTATTAGTCTATATTGCTTCAACATATCAGCCGATATTATTAGAAAGTAATCTAGTTGTTGATGCGTTGTCCAATATCATAATTGCCTGGTTAGCTTCGATGATCATCTTTAAAAAATTTGTTAATGAATTTATTAATCAAAAGAAGATTGAAGATAAAAATGAAAAATTGAATAAGGTCAATGCCAAATTAAAGGAAATTTCTGATAAGGATAGATTAACTGGTATTTATAACCGAAGAAAATTAGAAGAAATATTATCAGATGTTTATTACAAAGCCGAAAGATATAATAAGAACTTTTCTTTAATTCTATTTGATTTAGATCATTTTAAAAAAGTAAATGATAACTATGGGCATCAAGTAGGAGATAAGGTATTAAAAGAAATCAGTAAAATTCTTTTAAATAGCATAAGGAAGGTTGATTATTTTGGCCGCTGGGGAGGAGAAGAATTTCTAATTATTCTCCCCGAGACTAACTTGCAGGCGGCCGAAAAATTAGCTGAAAGATTAAGGGGTAATATAGAACAAAGTTCTTTTTCCAAAGTGGATAACCTGACTAGTAGTTTTGGAGTGGCTTCCTATTCAGAAGAAAAAGGAATTGAAGATATAATTCAAGAAGCAGATCAGGCTTTATATAGAGCTAAAGAAAAAGGCCGTAACCGGGTAGAAAAAATAGCCTGAAGAAAAATATTTTGGAGGTTTAAATTCTTGCCATCTTTAAATTTAATGATCAAACCGGTTTCAAGTAACTGCAACATGAAATGTAAATACTGTTTTTATCATGATTTAGCTTCCAATCGAGAAAGAGCTTCTTATGGAAAGATGGATGAAAAATTATTGGAACTAATTGTAAAAAAAGCGTTCACTGAAGCCGAGGGATCAGTCAGTTTTTCTTTTCAGGGAGGAGAACCAACTTTAGCTGGGTTAGATTTTTATAAAACTTTCATGGATTATCTGAAAAAATATAATAAAGATAATATAGATGTTAACCTTGCCCTACAAACCAATGGGATAAAAATAGATCAAAAGTGGGCAGCCTTTTTATCTGAGAATGATTGGTTAGTAGGCTTATCGATTGATGGTTATAAAGACTTACATAATTATTTTAGAATTGATAGAATTGAAGAGGGAACCTATAAACAAGTAATAAAAACCTCTGAACTTTTTAAAAAGTGTAATGTCGATTTTAATGTACTGACCGTTATAACTGACCAACTGGCTCGTCATGGTAAAAAAGTCTATAATAGTTATAAAAAGCATAATTTTAAGTTTTTACAGTTTATACGCTGTCTAGAACCCCTGGATGGGAAAAAAGAAAAATATTCACTTACCCCTGAGAATTATGAGTTGTTTTTAAATAATATATTTAATGAGTGGTATCAGGATATCAAAAAGGGGAATTATATTAGTATAAGATTTTTTGACAATGTTGTGAGAATGTTGATGGGAAGAAAACCGGAAGCCTGTGAAATGAAAGGACACTGCAGTTTCCAAAATATAATTGAATCAGATGGCAGTATCTACCCCTGTGATTTCTATGTAGTAGATGAATGGAAGTTAGGAAATATTAAAAACATGAGTTTTACGGAAGTATATGAAAGTAAAAAAGCTAAAGCCTTTATTAAAGAATCGACTGATTTGCCGAAAAAATGTGAACAGTGTAAATGGCTTAAGTTGTGTAGAAATGGTTGTAAGAGGAATAGAGATGAAAATAATCTCAATAATTACTGCACTTCTTTTTATAATTTTTATGAAAAAAATATAAATAAATTATTAGAATTAAAGAGAATATTTTTGAATAATTAAGTACCTGGCTTTAAAAAGAGTCAGGTTTTTATTTTATTTCAAAATAAAATCATATATAATAGATTTAATTAGGAGATGTTAAGGAGGATAAAAATGAAGATAGTGATGTTAGAATCAATTGGAATATCAGAAAATGTACATAAGGAATATAAAGAGAAATTAGAGAATTTAGGCCATGAATTTGAATATTATGATAATAGGGTAGAATAAGATAGCGAGATAATTAAAAGAGTTCAAGATGCAGAAATAATAATTATTACAAACTTACCATTATCAGAAAAAGTCATAAATTCATGTCCGAACCTGAAGTTTATCTCGGTTGCCTTTCTAGGAGTAGAGCATAATGCTCTTGAAGCTTGTAATGAAAATGATATTGTAGTTAGTAATTCTTCCGGTTATTCTGACCAATCTGTGGCTGAATTAGTTTTTGGGTTGACGATTTCTCTCATGAGAAATGTCATGAAAGGAGATAGGGCAACCAGAAAACAGAAAACGAGAGCTGGAATCATAGGTAATGAATTAGCTAACAAGAAATTTGGTATTGTAGGTACAGGTAACATAGGAACCCAGGTGGCTACAATAGTTGATGCCTTTGGTTGTGAGTTATTAGGAAATGATATTCAAGAAAATGTAAAGGTAAAAAAATTAGGTTTGCAATATGTGGGCCTGGCGGAACTAATGAAGAAAAGTGATATAGTTTCGGTTCATGTACCCCTTATGGAATCCACGCTAAATTTAATTGGTGAAAAAGAAATAAATTTAATGAAAAAACTGCCTATCTAATCAATTGTGCGCGGGGTCCGATAGTTGATAGTGAGGAGTTAGCAGAGTCTTTAAATAATGATAAAATAGCGGGAGCCGGTATTGATGTATTTGAGATGGAGCCTCCCATTCCCAAAGATCACCCACTTTTAAACGCTAAAAACACTATTTTAACTCCCCATGTAGCTTTTGCTACCGATGAGGCTTTTATAAAAAGGGCCGAGATAGTTTTTAATAATATTACCAAATGGTTAGAAAATGATCCTCAAAATATTGTAAATTAAAAAGCCAATTATTGATAAAGCCCCTCACTGAATTCAGGAGGGGCTTTCTAAGTGTTATCTTTTATCTATTATGTTAGTTGATAAAGGAAGATACCACCGATCATCATCAGTAGACCGATAATTTGAGTCCAGGAAAATGTTATCACATGCTCTCCAAAGATGCCAAAGTAATTAATTATAGCATTGGCAAGGATTTGGGTCACTATTAAGATGGTGATAGCATAACTAGCCCCTAGAGCCGAAATTCCTTTCATCACACTAAAAACAATTAAGACCCCCAAAACTCCGCCTAATAAGTAATAAGGGTTTACATTTTTAATATTAGCAAAGGTAACTTTATTTACCGCAATGAGTATAATTAAAGCCAGAATAAACCCGGATCCGTGTACTAAAGTGTTGGTATGCCAGAGGCCTATGTGCTCACTGGCACGGGTATTAAAAATTCCCTGTAATGAGACTAAAATTCCGGAAAGTATGGAAAACAAAACTCCATTAAACATTTTTTTATCCTCTCCCATTCAAATTATTTAAACCAGATTTTTCAGGCTTAATATACTAAATTACCATAATGCTATATGACCATCGGTTCTTTTTTCAGTACCACCTTTTAAAACACCAGTTTCATGGTCTCTAAAGATAATCTGTCCTCTGCCAAAACTGCCAGAATCTAAGGATAAACTAACTTCATGTCCTTTGCGTTGGAGTGCCTGA
>DATGCJ010000121.1:0-2228 GCA_035312025.1 Halanaerobiales bacterium
CCCTTCAACTTTCTCTATTCTTGAATCACCCATATGTGAGATAGAGAAGGTGTAAATCTTGTTAAAGACTGTACTGAGTACGGTTTTTAATTTAACAAGCTCCTTCCTAATCTTATTTTTGATTAGGTGGGAGAAGTTGACTTCTTGCTTTAATCTCTTCTTTGTGAGTTGTAGAAAGATTCTGCATAAAAAAACTCGGCCTTAAGAATGTATAAGGAATCTCTAACTCTTTTATATATTTTTCTATTCTGTGATGGGGAACCAAAATATTCTTATCCGCCCCCTGTAAAGATAGAAATACTACCTGTTTAATATTTTTCTCCTTGATTTTAACTAAATAAGGTTTGATATACTTTTTAACCTTTGAAATAGCCGGTGGTCTCATTAAAAAGGCAGTATCAATGTCTTGTAGGGAGCTTTTATATGTATTCTTATCCTTAAAATCAGGACATCTATAACTTATATTATCAACATCGATCACATCTTTTGTTTTTTCTACATGGCGGCCGGCTGCAAATATTTTTATATTATCTTCATTTGTTAATTTTTTAAGTAAAGCATGCCCTACATTCCCGGTTGCTCCGGTAATTAATACATTTTTCGACTGCATAAGATGACTCCTTTATCTAGCTTTGCGTATAAAAGTTTATCAAGTTCCCATCTGGATCTCTAAAATAAAAGGACGTGTTGCCCCAGGGTTGAGTAGTGATATCCTTGGCCATTTCTATCCCCATACCCTTTATCCTCTTGTATTCGGCTTCCAGATCCTCAACATTAAATTCTAAGATGAGACTTTCATTTGACCTTACCCGGGCAGTTCCCGGTGCAAGACCTTCCTGTTCAAAAACATCAAAAATTGCCAGTTGGGTATCACCTGCTTCGATTTCACTATAGTTTTCTCCATATCGATCTGCTTCAATCTTTAATATCCTCTCATAAAAGTTGGTCAATTCATTTACATCATCAGTTATGATGCAGCAGTGAGTTAAGTTAATCATTAATCTTCCTCCTTATTTAAACTCCACATACTCCAGATCCCGATATCTGTAAAGCCGATCCGCTTATATATCTTTCCGGCACTGGGATTATCGTAGAAAAGGCAAAGTTCTTTACCCTCGTTTAATACTTCTTCACACAGTTTTGACATTACTGCCGAAGCTAAACGCTGATTGCGGTAATCCTGATCGGTCGCAACTCCAACTATCATAGCTGACATGCTATTTTCTGCTGTAGTTTCGGCACAGCTGATAATCTTTTCTCTCTTTTCATCATAGATATGGTAGCCTCGGCCTGTTTTATCCTTATACTTTTTTATCTTTCTATCTAATTCATCTAAGCCATCAAACTCATCGATTCTATTATGTAGTTCCCAAAGGAGTTTTACATCTTCTAATTGTGTCTTTTCTACCTTCTCCAATAAGGGACCTTGATAGAGTTGGCCCACTTTATCAAGTTTACAAAAATAGGTGTCTCGCTTTTGAGAGATATTAAGATAATTATCTAATTCTTCTACACATTCTTTCTTGCCGCTGACCATTTTTGCTTTATGATCTTTGATAATATTAGCAATTCTTTTCACATCATAATCAGATTTAGCGTAAATGATAAAACTATCATAATATCTCAAAAGAACTGCCCTGTATTCATCTTTTTTATTGAAATCACCCCAGATATCCTGAAAATCTTCTTGAAATCCATAGTTTTCAATATCTCCTATAATAAAAAGGTTAAGGGCCGGTTCTTCGCTTATATATTCCATTAAACTCCCTTGATCGTCTTTATTTAGTTTTCGAATCATGAACTTAACCTCCAGTCTGAATTAATTATAGAATTTAAGTAAGGCTTTTACAGTATTTTTACGCCAGCAGTAATAATCATGTCCACCGTTAAAGATATTAAAAAATAATCTTTCGCATTTATCTTCAATAGAATTTTTCATCCTTTTATTCACATCAATCAAACTCATGAACCACATAGGTACAAATTCATCTTCTAAAGTACCTACATCTAGATAAATATTCTTTAAACTAAAATTGGAGTTATCTATCTCTTCAAATAGAAAGTCCCTTTCCCTTGCATCGGGATAACCCCAGATAAAGGTACCGGAATGACTGATAATACTATTAAATAGCTCTGAATCATAGGCAGTATAAAAGGCGGTTAAACCCCCCAGGCTCTTGCCACAGATAATGTTATCGTGTTCTTTTAGCTTGATATTGTATTCTTCT
>DATGCJ010000122.1:0-4008 GCA_035312025.1 Halanaerobiales bacterium
CCAGTTATTTTCACTCAACTTATCGGCTACCGATAAAGCAGGATATATATGACCCCCGGTACCGCCCCCTGTAATTACTGCTTTCATGATTTACCACCTAAGATTCTTGATTTTTTGATATGTTTAGTAAGATACCGACTGAAAATAAGAACATTACTAAAGAACTTCCCCCATAACTGATAAAGGGAAGGGTTATACCTGTTATCGGCATTGAGGCTGTCACTACAGCAATATTTAAAATTGCCTGCACAATAATCATGACAGTAATACCCATCGCTAATATTGAGCCAAACCTATCCTTGGTATTATAGCTTATCTTTAATCCTTTCCAGGCTACCACTAAATATAATAGAATTACCAGGAGAGTAGCTAAAAAACCTAACTCTTCCCCTATTATTGCAAATATAAAGTCGGTACCCGGTTCCGGTAAATATAAAAACTTTTGATGACTATTACCTAAACCTACCCCAAATAGGCCTCCCGACCCTAATGCTAATAAGGACTGGATAATATGATAGCCGGTATCCAGAGGATCTGACCAGGGATCTAAGAAAGCTAGAAATCTTTCTTTCCGGTAAGGTTCCGAATAAATAAAATAGAAAACTGCCGGTACACTGACCATACCTAACCCTATTAAATGCCATATCTTTGCTCCGTTAGCAAAGAGCATCACAAAGACAATAGCTAAAATTAGGGAGGCGGTTCCTAAATCGGGTTCTATTAAGATAAGCATAAATATAATACCGGTAACAATTAAGATCGGTAAAATACCTTTTTTAAAACTTTTAATCAAATTATTCTTTCTGGTGTAAAACTGGGCAATATACATTATCAAAGCCAGCTTAGCAACTTCAGAAGGTTGACCACCTAAACCCGCAATTCCTAACCACCGGCGGGAACCTCCCACTTTTTTTCCGATACCGGGGATTAGAACAAGAGCCAGTAATATTATTGCAAATAGTATAATATATTTGGCATATTTTTCAAATATGTGATAATCAATATTCATAACAATTGCCATTGCAATAAGACCGATGACAGCAAATACGGCCTGTCTTTTTAAAAAGTAATAGCTGTCATTAAACATATCTTCTCCTCTTATAGAACTGGCACTGAATATCATTATAATACCAATCGCTAAGAGAGTTAATACTGCAAATAGCAATATAAAATCAGCAGATTTCTTATTCATTCTGGTCACCTTCTTTTTTAACTCATTTTAAAAATTTTTGGGCTTCTTGTTGAAAGTCGAGACCTCTTTTTTTATAACTTTCGTACATATCCCAACTGGGACAGCCGGGTGATAATAAAACTGTATCATAAGTTTTTATCTCATTAAAAGCTTCCTGTACCGCTTCCTGCATATTATCAACTAATTTATAGTTATTATAATTTAAATTGTCTAATTCACCTTTGATTTCCTTTTTTGTTTCCCCTAATAAGATAACTTTTTTTACCCGTTGTTTTACTGCATAAGCAAAATCCGCAAAATTTGCCTTGCGATCCTGCCCACCCGCAATTAAAATTATGGGCATCTCTATCGACCGCATGGCATTAATAGTAGCATGCGGATTGGTCGCTTTCGAATCATCAATCACCTTATATTCTTGGTCATAAATTACTTCTAAGCGGTGGGCAAAAGCCTGATAGCTCTGTACTGCCTTTTTTATCTTTTCATTATCTATATAAAAAAGTTTGGCAATCAAAACAGCAAAGGCAGTATTTAAGATATTATGACTGCCTATCAAAGGTATATCTTTGGTTTCAAGTATTTTACTCTTACCTGCAACTGATTTTTGTATTTGGTAGATGCTTTTTTTATTATAAAAAATCCCCTGTTCTATATCAAAATTATTTGTTACTTTAAAGGTATTTGACTTTATATCATCTAAATTATCTCTTAAATAATTATCATCATAATTTATTACTGCTATATCATCAGAATTCTGATTTTCAAAAATTCTCTTTTTGGCATTCCAGTAATTTTCAACCGTATTATGTCTATCGAGATGATCAGGAGAAAAATTTAAAAATACTCCAATGTGGGGTTTAAACTTTTTTATTTTTTCTAATTGAAATGAACTTAACTCCACTACTAACCAATCGTTTTCACTTAATCCGGTTATTTCTGTAACCAAAGGAGAGCCAATATTACCAGCTACTCTAACCTTGCAGTCCAAGTTTTGTTTCAAAATATGGCCCGTTAAAGAGGTTACAGTCGTCTTGCCATTAGTACCCGTGATACCAATTATATTGGCATCAGTAAGTCGATAGGCAAGTTCGATCTCGCTTATGACCTCAATATTTCTTTGGACCGCTTTTTTTATAATATCTAGATCAGTGGGCACCCCGGGGCTTAAGACTATTAAATCAGTATCAAGTATCTCTTCGCTGTGACCTCCGAAATCATATGTAATATTGTCATATTTACTTAGGATAGATAATTGGGGTTTTAAATCATCCTTACTTTTGATGTCACTTATGATAACATCTGCCCCTAAATCTATCATCTTTTCGGCCACTGCCAGGCCTGTTCTTTCACTTAATCCAATTATAGTAACCGTTTTATTAATGAAATTTTCCATAGTTTTTAACTCCTATATCGTTATTAATATACTAAATAAAGAAAACATGATAGAAACAATCGTAAACCTGTACACTATCTTGCTTTCACTTAACCCTTTTAATTCATAATGATGATGTAAGGGAGACATTAAAAAGATTCTTTCTCCCTTTGTAACTTTAAAGTATATAACTTGAATAATGACAGAAAGGGCTTCTAGAACATAGATTCCCCCCACAAATATTAAGACTATTTCCAGGCCTGTGTATGAAAATAAGACTGCCAAGGCAGCCCCGAGAGACAGTGAACCGACATCTCCCATAAATATTGAGGCGGGTTTCGAATTATACCATAAGAAACCTATACAGGCTCCTGTGATTGAAAGTGATAATAATGATACTTGATTGAAAAATGAAAAAAATAAAATGATATATAAGGTTAAGGCAACTACCGCTGTTATTGAGGCCGCTAGACCGTCCAGCCCATCCGTTAGATTGACTGCATTAACTGCCGAGAGGTAGGTTAGAATAATAACAGGAATTATATAGGCACCCATATTAAAATCAATCTTGATAAACGGTATTAAAATATTCCTTGCTTCTGGTAGATAAAAATAGACATATAGTCCTAAAACTAATCCAATAATAAACTGCAGGAATATTTTTTGACGGGCTGTTAAACCTAAGGACCTATCTTTACTTATCTTTATAAAATCATCACTAAAACCGATAATTGCTGTTGAGACTAATATTAATATAAAAATAATATTATTAATTGAAAAGGAACCTGTTAATATAACCGGTATTATAATTCCGGTCACAATCAAGAGGCCTCCCATGGTGGGAATACCCTCTTTTTCATAATGTGATTCAGGCCCTACTTCCCTAACATTTTGCCCCAACTCATATTTTTTTAATAATTTTATAAAGTAAGGAGTTAACAGAAGTACCCAAAGGAGGGGAGCTGCAAAAAATATTAATGATTTCATTAAATAAGACATTATATCATTCCTTATCCTTACTAAAGTCTTGATATATAATTTCCATTCTCATCCCACGTGAACCTTTCAGTAATATCACATCATTTGTGCGGCTGATCTCTTTTAACTTTTCACTAATTTTTGTTTTATCCTCAAAATGGAAAATATTTTCTTTATCCATGCCCTTATTTTGGGCACCTTCCGCAATAAATTTACCCAGTTCACCGGTCGTTAATAAAAAATCCACCTTTTTATCAGCTATATAATTACCAACTTCAAGATGAGCTTCATTTTCAATATCTCCAAGTTCCAGCATATCTCCTAAAACCGCAATTTTTTTATTACCTTCTATATTTTTCAACATTTTAACTGCATTCTTCATAGAAAGTGGATTTGCATTGTAACAATCATTGATAAAGGTAATACCATCTAACCTTTTTATCTCAGACCTCAAACCGGTCAATTT
>DATGCJ010000123.1:0-3741 GCA_035312025.1 Halanaerobiales bacterium
CAAAAAGCAGTTGATGAAGGTACAGAGCCCAACGAAATAATTAATAAGGGCTTAATAAATGGAATGAATATTGTAGGTAAAAGATTTAAAGCAGGCGATATGTTTGTACCAGAAGTTCTGATGTCTGCGAAAGCGATGAAAGCAGGTATGAATATTGTAAAACCACTACTTCTAGAAGGTGAAATGCCTTCAGAAGGCAAGGTACTATTAGGTACCGTATCAGGTGACCTACATGATATTGGTAAAAACCTAGTAGGTATGATGATGGAAAGTGGTGGATTAGAAATAGTTAACCTCGGTACAGATATTGAGCCTGATGAGTTCGCTCAACAGGTAAGAGAACATGAACCAGATGTATTGGGGATGAGTGCCCTCTTAACTACCACAATGTTAGCAATGCGTGATACAATCGAAATCTTAGAAGAAGAAGGTTTAAGAGATTCAGTAAAAATTATGGTAGGGGGAGCCCCAGTTACAAAAGAATTTGCAGATGAAATTGGCGCAGACGGCTGGGCACCTGATGCTGCCTCAGCGAAAGATTTAGCCTTTGACTTGATAAGTGAAAAGTAAAGAAAGGATGGTGAAAAGTAGATGCAAAGTAATTATAGGTCTAAAGCGACACATAATTTAGAAGTTCTTTCGGAAGACCAAATAAAGAGAATTCTCGGTGCCGCTAAAGAGATATTAGAAAGAACCGGAGTAGTATATTATGACGATGAAGCAATTGAAACCATGAAAAAAGCAGGCTGTTTTGTAGACGGCAATAGAGTAAGAATACCAACCAGGTTAGTGGAATGGGCTTTAAGGACCGTTCCTTCAAAAGTGACTTTATCTAATAGCAGAACCGGTAAAAGAGTAATGGAACTTACCGGTAATAATGCATACTTCGGCACCGGTTCAGATACACCGTTTTTCATAGATCCCTATACTCAGGATCGGATTCCGGCCAGTAAAGAAACAGTTGCCATGGCCACCAAGACAATTGATGCCTTAGAAAATATGGACTTTGTAATGTCCTTGGGTATTGTGCAGGATGTACCACAGTTAGTATATGATAGACACCAGTTCCAGGCTATGGTTAATAATACTTCCAAGCCGATCGTTATTACCGCCAATGATGTAGAGGGTTATGCTGATATCATCGAAATGTGTGAGGTTATCGCAGGTGGGGAAGAAGAGTTAAGAAGACATCCCTTTATGACCCTTTATGCTGAACCCATTTCACCTTTACAGCATGCGGAAGATGCCGCCCAAAAATTAATTTTGGCCGGCAAAAAACAATTACCCGTTGTTTATACACCCTGTATTATGGCCGGTGGAACCGTACCAGCTACTTTAGCAGGTGCAATGGCCAATGGCTTAGCTGAAAGTCTGAGCGGATTAGTTCTAAACCAATTGACAAATGAAGGGAACCCCTTTATTATGGGTGGCGTATTTACTATCATGGATATGAATACAACCATCTTTGCCTATGGGGCACCTGAATTTGACTTGATGATGGCAGCTTTAGCAGATGTATCAAACTACCTTGATCTACCGATGTTTGGTACAGCCGGCTGTACTGATTCCAAAGTAGTTGATGAACAGGCTGCTATCGAAGATGCCCTGTCGATATTAATGACAGCGCAGTCCGGGGCTAACTTAAACCATGATGTAGGATATATTGAACATGGTAATGCCTCCGCCTTGGAAAATCTGGTTATTAACAATGACCTAATTGGTTTTGCCCGCCGGATCGTACAGGGTATAGAAGTTAATGAAGATACCCTGGCCGTTGATTTAATCGATAAAGTCGGACCGGGCGGACATTTCCTCGGAGAAGAACACACCATGAAGTACTTTAAAGAAGAAACTTACTACCCAGATCTCTTCAAACGTCAGTTCTTCGAAAACTGGGAAGAAGAAGGTAGAAAAACTCTATTTGATAGAGCCAATGAAAAGGTAATTGATATCTTAGAAAACTATGAACCAGAACCATTACCAAAAGACGTACAGAAGAAGTTACAGGATATTGTTGATAGAGCTGAAAGTAAATTAGATTAATAAATAGTAATAAAAGGGGGATCTTTCAATGGCGAACCTGGCTTTAGGAATAGATACCGGAGGAACATATACAGATGGAGTAATCTTTGGGATGGACTCCCGTGAAATATATTCTAAGACAAAGGTACTGACGACCAGACATGACCTCAGTATAGCTATCGAGAACTGTCTGGAAGGCCTTTTAGATAATATGGAACAGGAACTTAAAAATGATGATATCAAAATGGTCTCACTCTCTACTACCCTGGCTACTAATGCGATCGTGGAAGGTCAGGGGGCCGAAGTTGGTTTAATCACAATCGGCCGCGAGATTGAAGATAAGATACCAACACCCTATTACTTCAACTTAGCCGGCGGTTGTAATATAAAAGGCAAGATAAAAAAAGAAGTAGACTTAAAAAGAGCCCGCATTGAAGTTGACCGTCTTAAATCAAAGGTAGATGCCTTTGCTGTTTCTGGTTACCTATCGATAAGGAATCCCAAACAGGAAAATGAAGTAAAAAAACTTATCAAAGAAGTGACCGGCTATCCGGTAGTTTGTGCTCATGAGCTAAGTTCTGAATTGGGTTTTAAAGAAAGAACTGTGACAGCCGTCTTTAATGCCAGGTTGATGCCCCTGATCACAAAATTAATACAAGCTGTCAAAGCTAGTTTGGATAAAAGGGATATTGAGGCACCCCTGATGGTTGTCAGGGGTGATGGCTCCCTGATCAATGAAGAAAAAGCGAGAGAAAAACCGGTGGAGACTTCTCTCTCCGGACCGGCGGCCAGCATTATTGGTGCAAAGACCCTGACCGATATAACTGACGGTATCGTTGTTGACATGGGGGGGACAACAACCGATATTGCGATTCTAAAGGATGGTAAGCCCCGCCTCACTAAAAAGGGGGCCAAGGTTGGTGGTTGGCTGACCAGGGTTAAGGCTGCTGATATAACTACAATCGGAATTGGAGGGGATAGTTTCATACAGGTTTCTAAAGATAGAGTCTTATCGATAGGACCGCAGAAGGTTTTCCCTTTAAGCTGGATCGTTAAAAAGCATGACCATCTTCACCATGAGTTAAGTGAAATTAAAGAAAGAAACTATTATCCTCTCTCCAGTCAGCCAACTACAATCTTAACCTATGTAAAGGATCCCGAGAATCTAGAACTAACCGATACAGAAAAGGAAATTTTAAAGCTGATCAGAGAAAAACCACATACCTTATATTATATTTCAAAGAAGCTGGATAAGTCCCCAGATATTCTGCCCTGGGACCATCTGGTCAAGGTCGGATCTGTACATAGAGCTTCTTTAACCCCGACCGACCTCCTCCATATTAAGGGGAACTATAAGCAGTGGGATGTTGACGCCGCTAATTTAGGTATCAGGATCATGGCTGATAGATATGAAACCGATATAGAAACCTTTATGCAGGATGTATTTAAGGAGATATACTATCAAATTGGGTCCGTGATTACAGAAGTCCTGATTTCAGAAGAAGGTCAGGAGATTTCACTAAAACACAGTGATAGTAAATATTTTTTAAAGAAAATGATCAATCATATCAATCAAAAAGAGGAAAAGGTTAAATTTAATTTAAAATGCAACTTACCGATGATCGCGGTAGGTGCACCCGTAGAAGCCTACTTCCCTCAGATTGCCGAAAGGATGAATACTGAATTGATCTTACCGGACTATGCCGAAGTAGCAAATGC
>DATGCJ010000124.1:0-2645 GCA_035312025.1 Halanaerobiales bacterium
ATACAGGAGATCCGAAAGTTATCCCCATGTTTATCTTTTAATCTTTTAGTAGTTTCACTTACTTTAATATTTTTAAGTTGATCAGCATTGTGGAATTTAATCTCATTTTCATCGATCGTAATATAGGTTAATCTTTCTGCTTTACCCTTAATAATTAATGCATCATAACCAGCATACTTTATTTCTTGACCGAAATGGCCGCCGAAATAGGAGTCAAGCCAGGTATTTGTTAAGGGGGACCTGGTAACCAGACAGCTCCGAAAGGCGGGAGCTAAAGTCCCTGTTAAAGGCCCGGTCAGATAGAATATTACATTATCTGGACTCAAGGGTTTTGTATCCGGTTCTATATATTTTTGATAGAGTTTTACCCCCAGTCCCTTGCCGCCAATGTATTCTTCTAATATGTTTTTAGGAGTTTCGATTATTTCATAACTCTCTGTACTTAAGTCTATTGATAACATCTTACCCATATATGGTTTGTATTTCATCTTTCAAACACCCCGAGTGCATCGTTTGGACAGTAATCAACACAGTATTCACACATATCACATTTAAAAGCTTTGTTAGTAGCGGGATTGATGGTAATCATGTCAAAAGGACAGTGTTTTACACACTTACCACATCCGATACAGCGTTCTTCATCAAATGTAACGTAGCCCTTTTCTCTATCTACTGTTAAGGCATCTTCTGGACATACCTTGCTGCAGACTGCATCTTCACACTGCTGACAGAACTCTATAGAATTAAATACCCCATTGTCAAAATGGTTGATTCTGAGACAGGCCCGGTTAGGGTTAAAACCTTCATTATGGACATATGAACAGATCAAAGCACATATTTCACAGCCCGTACAAAGGTCGGGATTAACAACTATTTTCTTCATCTTATTACACCTACTTTTTATTCTGCTAATTCGTAAGTATATCTATATATATCTTCATAACCTTCTTTATTTATATCTCTAGGGTTACCAACGGTTTGGGGATCTTCTTCCGCTGCTTTTGCTAATTTTGGAATTTCATCTTTGCTTATCCCAAAGTCCTGTAAGGTGGGTATTTCTAAATCATCTGTTAGTTCAAAGACGGCATTAACAGCTTCTAAAGCTGCATCACGGGTACTCATTCCTCTAACATTCTTACCTAAGGCGATAGCAATTCTTCTAAATTTTTCAGGTTCTCCCATCCAGTTATACATCATTACAGGTCCTAAAAGACAGGCTACAGCTTGGCCGTGTGGGATATCTGGTTTAATACCACCTAAGGACTGGGTCATGGCGTGGACTGCCCCAGCACTTTCACTTCCATAGGAGAAACCGGCTAAAGTAGCTGCTTCTGCCATATAGTAGCGTGCCTCTAAATCATCACCGTTGGCAAAGGCTCTCCGTAGATAATCGGCACAGTATTCAATTGCTAATAAGGCGACGGAGTCTGTTAAAGGTTGGGCAAAATGAGAAGTATAACATTCGATCGCATGACAGAGGGCATCCATACCTGTACCGGCCGTGATATGAGGTGGGAGAGTTAAATGGAGTTCAGGATCAACTAAGGCAATCTGCGGTGCGAGTAAAGGACCACCCACATTATACTTTACTTCTCTTTCATGGTCGGTAATAACTGCCCACATAGTTCCTTCACTACCGGTTCCTGCTGTAGTTGGAATGGCGATTAGAGGTGCAATCCTTTTTTCCAGGGGTTTTTTGCCACATTCATATTCTAAGATTGAACCGCCGTGTTTATCTAAGAGTCCTATTCCCTTGGCGGTATCGATTGAACTACCTCCTCCTAAACCAATAATTCCATCACAGTTATGATCTTCATAAAATTCATAACCTTTGTCTACTGTGGCTACATCAGGATTAATGGAAACTTTATCATAGATTTGATAATCAAAATTATCTTTTGAAATAATCTTTAATATCTTATCAAGTATACCAACTTCCCTAATTCCTTGGTCTGTAACAATGAGGGGTTTTGAAATTTCTAATTCTTTAAGCAGTTCATTAAGTTTCTTTCGGCTGCCCACACCACTAACTAGCTTAGTAGGCATTTCAAAAGTTTTGATATCATAAATATTTAACATTAATAATCACCTTTCAAAAGAATATTTTATAATAAAAGATAAAGATTATTATTTTATTAGGCGATTATGTATTCTATTAGATTGAAAATTGTTGAAATTATATGAGAGAGCATACAATGAATTATCAGCATGACTTATCATATTTAGAACACCCCCATTTTTAGTACTAAAAATCATTATTACATTTGTGACATATTATTTATTTTAATTATTAGGATATATAATTATACAGGTAGTTTAAAAAAATAATTAATATTCAAAATATTAGAAAATTTGTGTTTAAAAAAATAGATTTCTTATTTATTTTCTTCAAGAAAATTATTTTCAGTCCTTCAAGAAATTTTGTGAGTCTATTTATTTTCCTTATCAAGTTATCTTTAAGATAGTTTCAATAAATAAAGACGCCAGTATTAACTGACGTCTTTAATAAAATGATTATTTTCTTATAAGTTATTATCTTTAAATATGATTATTCTCCAATTGTTAATTGAGCACTGCGATCACCGGAAATACTACAGTAAGCCATTATCTTTACTTCATCACCACTGCTTAGACCGGGCATATAA
>DATGCJ010000125.1:0-2536 GCA_035312025.1 Halanaerobiales bacterium
ATAAGTAGCTCCTACAACTGCCCCCAAGTTAGAATATTTACTTTTACCCAAATATTCTTTACCCCAATTTTTTACAAGTTGACCCATATGCTCATAAATTTTCTTGCCTTTTATACTTTCAATATCTTGAATATCACCAGCACTCTGATTAGAAGTTTTTACCAAGGCAAAAGCTCCCTTGTCTTTATATTTTAAAAATGGTTTTACACCATCGAACCCTAAATAGGGATTAATTGTAATGGCATCAATATTTTCATTATCCAAATATACTTCAGCATAAGCATCAGCTGTTGATCCAATATCATTTCTTTTAGCATCAAGCAGTACTAACAGCCCTTTTTCTTTAGCATATTCTACTGTCTTATTCAGGGTTTTTAGACCTTTAAGTCCCATTTTTTCATAAAATGCAATCTGTGGTTTTACAACTGCTGTATGTTCAACCACTTCATCGATGATTTTTTTATTAAATTTTAATACTGCCTTTGCAGCAGCTTCTTTTTGATCTGAATATTCTTCTCTAGCCTTATCTAAAAGAAATTCTGGTATTAAGTCCAGATGGGGATCAAGGCCGACACAAATTCTGCTGTCGGCCTTTTTTATATTATTAACAAGCTTATCAATAAAGTATTTCAGCTTTATCACCCCTGTTGTCATAAACCAATTTGCCTGAACTGAATGTTATTTCATTTTTCCCGGTTAATTTATGGCCAGCAAATGGGGTGTTTTTACCTTTTGATTTAAACTCATCAATCCTTACTTCCCACTTTTTATCAGGATCAAAGATAATTAAATCAGCTAATTTCCCTTTTTTGATCCCGACTTTATCTAGTTCAAATAATTCTATTGGCTTTTCATACATTAATTTTAAAAGAACCTTATAATCAATAATATTCTCTTTTATAAGATATGTATTGGCAAGGGCAAGAGCAGTTTCTAAACCGGAAATTCCATTTGCAGCATAATTGAATTCACCAAGCTTTTCTTCATAAGTGTGAGGAGCATGGTCAGTGGCAATGATATCAATTACTCCTTCGGCTATTCCTGTTTTTAAAGCTTTAACATCTTCTTGACTTCTAAGAGGAGGGTTAACTTTTGTATTAGGGTCATATCCTTTTACAGCTTCATCTGTCAAGGAAAAGTGATGTGGTGTTACTTCAGCACTGACATTGACGCCTCTTTTTTTAGCATCCTTAACAAGTTCTAAACCTCTTTTAGTACTTAAATGGGCTATATGTAGGGAAGCCCCTGTAAATTCTGCTAGCATAATATCACGGGCTATCATTGTCTCTTCTGCAGCAGCGGGAATAGGTTTTAATCCTAATATTGTTGAATAGTATCCTTCATTCATTACCCCTTCACTTGCTAAATTTAAATCCTCACAATGACTTATTATCTTCAAATTGAAATTATCTCCATATTCCATGGCTCTTCTCATGATTTCACTATTCATTACTGGGTTTCCATCATCAGAGACTGCCTTTACTCCCGCTTCTGCTAAAAAGCCAAGTTCAGCCAGCTCTTTTCCTTCTCGTTTTTTTGTAATACTTCCTATTGGCAGAATATCAACAATAGCTTTATCACCAATTGATTTTACATATTCTACTGTAGCTGGATTATCAATTGTAGGGTTCGTATTGGGCATACAGGCAATTGTGGTAAACCCACCTGCCGCAGCAGCTTCAGCCCCTGTTTTAATTGTTTCTTTTTCTTCATATCCGGGTTCTCTTAGATGGGTGTGCATATCTATTAGACCCGGAAAAATCAATTTGTTTTTGGCATCGATTATTTCTGCTTTTTCAGCTTTAATTTCATCTTCTATTTGAGAAATTTTACCATCTTCAATTAAAATATCATATTTCCCATCTAAACCTTCTAAAATATCAATTACATGCCCATTTTTAATTAAGATCTTCATCTTTTATCTCCCTCCCGGCTAATAAATAAAGTAATGCCATTCTAACTGCAACTCCATTTGTTACCTGCTCAGTAATAACTGATTGCTCACTATCGGCAACTTCACTTTCGATTTCAATACCTCTGTTCATTGGACCGGGATGCATAATTAAAACATCGTTCTTTAAACTATCAAGCCTCTTTTTATTCATCCCATAAAACTTTCTGTATTCTCCTATCGAGGGGAATAATCCACTTTCCTGTCTTTCCAGTTGGATCCTTAAAATATTTACTACGTCTACCCCTTCTAAAGCCTTGTCCAGATTTTTATAGACCTTTACCCCCATTTTTTCTATTTCCCTCGGAATTAAAGTGGCTGGACCGGTAACCCTTACTTCCGCACCCAATTCCTTAAGCCCCTGAATATTTGATCTTGCCACCCTACTGTGACTAATATCTCCTATAATAAGAACTTTCATATCTTTAAAGCTTCCTTTATAAGATTTCATTGTATAAAGGTCCAGTAAACCTTGAGTTGGATGGGCATGTGCCCCATCCCCGGCATTAAGGACACTTGCCTCAATGTTGTTTGCTAAAAATTCAGCTGCCCCGGGCGCACTATGGCGGATCACTACTACATCTG